>JAUYDN010000056.1 GCA_030691775.1 Dehalococcoidia bacterium | reverse complement strand
TGGCGACGGTAGCAATCATGCGCTACCACCTCCTGGATATTCGCATCATGGTGCGTAAAAGCGTCGCTTATCTCCTTACCAGTACAGTGGTCGCAATTCCGTATGTCGGTGTTATCATTCTCTTTAATATCTATTTCCAGGAGAATCTGCCTATATGGGCTCAATTTATCCTGCTTTTCGGTCTTGCCCTGGTGTTGCAGGCTGTCTGGCAAAGGGTGCAGAACCTGGTCGACCGCTGGTTCTACCGCGAGAGATATGATTTTCTCCAGGAGCTGGAGCATTTCAGCCAGGAAGCTCATGATATCAGTAACCTCGGCGAACTGGGCTCTTCACTGGTGAGCCTGATTAGCCGCGCCTTCCAGACAACCAATGTACACCTGCTACTGATGAACGAAGCCGGCAACCTGCGCACGGTGGCATTCACCGGTAACTTTTCCCGGCAAATCTCTTTCTACCGCCGCAGTCTGCTTATCCAGTGGTTTGGCAAGAACAGGGGGATTCTCCTGCGCCAGCAACTCGAACTGGACCCTCAACTGCAATCCCTGACCGCCCGGGAGAAAGCAGATATCGATGATGGCGGCATCGAGCTGTTTATTCCCCTTAAAACCAACACCGGCGAACTCGTCGGTCTCCAACTGATGGGCCCGAAACGGTCGGAACAGCCTTATTCGGATGAAGACCTGCGGCGTATTCTAACCGTCACCAGCCGGATGGCAGTGGAGCTTGAGAATGCACGTCTTTACGCCCTGGAAACATCCATGCGCATGGAACTACAGCGGCAGAATGAACAGAAGACCGAGTTCTTGCACCACGTTGCTCACGAATTGAAAACGCCGCTGACCGCGGTCATCTCTTCATCAGAGCTAATGACCGCCGATTCTATCGTTAATATTCCTTTCGAACAACGGGAACGCCTTCTGAACAACATCAACCGCAGCGCCTGGCTGATGGATAAAAAGGTCAGCGAATTGCTGGACCTCGCCCGTATACAAATCGGCCGCGTTGAGCTTGACCTGGAACCGCTTGATTTGCACGGGGTCATCGATGACCTGACTTCACAGCTTTCATCCCTTTTCAAAAACAAGGAGCAGTCCATCGAAACGCAGGTCGACCCATCTTTGCCATTGGTCAAAGCCGACAAGGAACGGACCACGGAAATAATACTCAATCTACTCTCCAATGCGAACAAATTTTCACCCGCCGGCGGACATATCCTTGTTCTTGCGCATGAACAGGACGGAAATATGGTGCAGGTAGAGGTTAAAGATACCGCGCCTGTTATCAATGAAGAAGACCGCGCCCGGATATTCGACCCGTATTACCGCGGGGGTACCGCAGAGGACCAGCAGCGTGTTTCAGGACTCGGTCTCGGGCTGGCAATATCGAAAAGCCTGGTTACGCTCCAACAAGGTGAAATCGGGGTATCGAGCGAGGAAGGGAAGGGGAACATCTTTTATTTTACCTTGCCTATCTGGAAAGAGGAAGAGAGCAGTACGAACGACTTTTCCTCGGAATAAAAGGAGTAGAACGCTATGAAAGTACTCATCATAGAAGACAGTCCGGAGGTTGTGGAAGCAGTATCTCTCTGTCTCCAGCTCCGCTGGCCCGAATCAGAAATCGTCGTTACTGCAGAAGGTGCCCGCGGCGTGGAAACCCTGCGGACGGGGCAGTTCGATATGCTGATTCTCGATATCAACCTGCCGGATATGGATGGTTTCCGAGTGCTCCAGGAGGCGCGTTCTTTCACTAATGTCCCTACTATTATCCTCACCGTGAGGGGAAAAGAAGAAGACCAGACGCGCGGCCTGGAGATGGGCGCCGATGATTACATCGTTAAACCTTTCCGTCCCCGGGACCTCGTAGCGCGCGTGAACGCGGTTTTACGGCGTTATTCCACCAGCGGCACCGGCAAAGAAAAACCGTCAATTATCCGCGGTAAACTCACCCTCAATCTCACCAACAACGAGATAATGCTCCGCGGCAAGAAGACCAAGCTGACGCCCACCGAAGCGAAATTGCTTTACATTCTGATGGAGAACCCGGAAGAGACTCTCAGAGGTGAGCGCATTTCCAAAGAGGTATGGGGCAAACAACCTACGGATACCGACGAATTGAGGACATACGTGCGACGCCTGCGCAGCAAGCTCAAGGACAACCCCCCTCGTATCATCCTGACCGATTACGGCGAGGGTTATAAGTTCGTAGCACCGTCTTAATCATTCAGAGTTTCCTGCGAAACAATCAATACAAGCGTCAGAATAAGTGTTGAGACATTGTACAAAAATAGCCGGTCTTTGCGAGTCCCGATTACATCGGGACGTGGCAATCTAACTCAACCTTTCCGGGGTACGTGTTCACTGACTATGCGACACAATATGTAAAAACACACGTTGCCTCGGAGATGGCAGAGATTGCCGCTGCCTGCCCCATATGAGCGACTTCATCGCCATCCCGTTTCAGTCGGGACTTGATACGGGGCCTGCCCCGCACTTGATACGGGGCCGCTCCACTCCTCGCAGAGACGTACGAATCATCATCATTTAATACGTCGGTAATAGAGATTGATTTTAGGTTGTAGGGTGGGTTAGTCATCCGATTTATCGGTGGCGTAACCCACCGAAAACGAAGCCTTACAGGTGGGTTTCCGCTGGTTATTCCAGCTCTTACCCACCCTACAATTTCTGTCTCGGAAATACGTTACATTATTATCCTCAAGTAAAACAAACGCGCGAGCGAGTGTTATTGTCATTCCCCGCTCCCGTATCGGAGTACGGGACAGGCTTCGCGGAGAATGACAAATTAAGTAAATTCGGCATTTTCAGGAAAGCCTTATTATTCAACGAATTTATAAGACACCACATTAGTTTCGTGGATACCTCATTACATTAGTTTTTCTTTCCAGCCTGTTCTGCTATCATTGTGGAATGAATAAAAACTCACCGACCCTGGATGAAATCTTCTCCCCGCGGGGCGTGGCAGTGGTGGGTGTTTCCGCTACCGGCCGGGGTTTTGCCAATGGTGTCCTTGCTTCGTTGATTGCCGCTGGTTTTCCTGCGATTTACCCTATCAATCCCCGTTACCAGGAGGTAATGGGGATGCGGTGCTATCCCAGCCTCCAGTCTGTGCCCGGCGTCATCGACCACGTGGTAGTAAGCATACCCGCCGAATCCGCCCTCTCCCTGCTGGACGATTGTGCCGCCAAGGGCGTAAAATCCGTGCATTTCTTTACTGCCGGTTTCAGTGAGAGCGGCCTAAAGGAGCGGGCAGAACTGGAAAAAACAATGCTGGAAAAAGCCCACGCGGGCGGCTTCCGCATCGTCGGTCCTAATTGTATCGGGCTGTTCGTGCCACGGAGTAAGCTCGTGAACACAATTGGCGTTCCTATCGAGCCGGGTCCAATCGCCTTTATCTCCCAGAGCGGCGGGCACGCCAGCAATCTTCCCATTTATGGCAGTCCCCGCGGTCTGCGTTTCAGCAAGGTAGTCAGCTATGGTAACGGACTGGACATCGGCGAATGCGAACTACTGGAATATTTCGCGCAGGACCCGGAGACGGAAATCATCGCCGCGTATATCGAGGGCGTCAGAAACGGACGGCGCTTTGTCAATGCGTTGAGGACTGCTTCCGCACGGAAGCCGGTGGTTATCTACAAAGGCGGCACCACGGAAGCCGGTAAGCGCGCCGCGCACGGCCATACTGCCAGTTTGACCAGTTCGGTGGCAGTATTTGAAGCATTGTGCCACCAAATGAATGTTATCCGGGTGGATGACCTCGATGAGATGGTTGACGTGCTGGTTGCCCTGCATTTCGCGCGACCGTTGCCAGCCGGTACAGGCACGGCAGTCATCGGCGCCGGTGGCGGTCCCAGCGTGCTTGCCAGCGATGAGCTCGAGAAAGCAGGTCTGCAGGTGCCGGCGCTTTCTAAAGCCACGCAATCTGAACTGCTCCAATTCCTGCCGCTGGCGGGAAGTATTCTTATCAACCCCATCGATGCCGGCAACCTGGCAACACCGGAGGCTATCACCGCGACGATGCGCGTGGTCAGCCGCGTCCCGGACGTGGTGATTCTTCTCTATCACCTCGGCTTCCACCCTATCAGTAGCTGGGGTGGGGGTAGATTTGCTTCACCGGCTTTCCTTGAGCCGACGGTCGACGCAATGGATGCGGTAAGGAAGACCACGGGTAAAATAGTAGTGCTGGCATTGCGGCCGCCGCTCAATCTTAACGACATGAAGGACTTCCTGGCGGCGCAGGATGCTTTTGCCCGCGCCGGATTGCCGGTTTTCCATTCACTGCGCCAGGCTGGTAAGGCACTCGCGCATGTTATCGCGTGGCAAAAACGGCGGGGTTAAACGGATGGTTCCCCGATGATTTTACGCGTCAGCAGGTCCTCGATTTCGACATCGGAATAGCCCAGCTCGTTGAGAATTGATTTTGAGTCCGTTCCTGCCGGTACTCCTAGCCGGGTAATTCCGCCGGGCGTGTCCCCGAGTTTTATAGCGAGACCCAGTTGCTTCACCGCCCCCAGCTCTGGATGCGGCACTTCCACAACCATCTGGCGGTGCTGTACCTGCGGGTCGGCAAATGTCTCATCGAGATAGTTGACCGGACCGGCACAGGTGTCTTTGCCTTTCAAATACTCCCACCATTCGTCACGGGTACGGGTAAGGAATATCTCTGCGAAGATGCCTTTGATACGTTCGTTTTCCTCCGGCGTAGTACGCTGTTTGTCTACCAGGTCCTCTCTACCGAGCGCCCGGCACAGGTTCCCGTAAAGATGGCTTTCAATGGCGGCGACAGTGATGTACTCCCCGTCTTTACACCTGTATACATGGGTCCAGGGCACGGCGCCTGTAAAGCTTGTCTCGCCGCGCTTCGGCACCAAGCCAGTCCCGAAGTACCGGGCGGTGTCATAAGCAAGCAAGGATACGGCGGCATCCAGGTAGGCAATATCGATGTACTGGCCCTTACCAGTCGCATCCCGTGCCCTCAATGCCAGCAGAATGCCGATAACGCCGTGCAGACCGGCACCAGCCATATCCGCCAGCCAGTTACTGGCGAAGCAGGGGGCACCGTCTTTCGGTCCGATTTGACTCAACAAACCACCGATGGCAACATAGTTCATATCGTGGCCCGGCAGGTGCGCATAAGGACCCGTCTGCCCGAAGCCGCTCAACGAGCAGTAGACCAGGCGCGGGTTGATTCCCTCGAGGGTCTCGTAACCGGCGTTCAACCGCTTCATCACACCCGGACGGAACCCTTCCAGTAACACATCGGCTTTCTGCGCCAGCCGGTGTAGCACCTTTTGGCCATCCGGGGTCTGGAGGTCGATGACCATGCTTTTTTTATTGCGGTTGACTGTGTTAAAAGCGGCTTCCCTGGTAGCGATATCAGCCAGGGGCATACCCCGGCGTGGGGGGTCGATACGGATTACCTCAGCGCCAAAATCGCCGAGGAACATCGTGGTGTAGGCGCCGGGATAACCGCGTGCCAGGTCGAGGACAAGGATTCCATCTAATGGTTTCATCTTTACCTCCGGATGCTTGAAACGACACTATCATACTGGAAGTCAGCGAAAATTCCAATTATTACGCATAGCGCACAGCACCACCCACGAACGATGAAAACCCGCCATTTGTCACTCTGAGCGACGTCCCGACTTGTCGGGATGAACTGAATGAATCCAGTCACTCCTTAGCAGGAGGTTCTTAAGGTTAGGCATAACTTCAGAATCAATCATGCCGATTACATCGGCACCATCAAGTATGAAAAATCCACTCTTTTTTGTCATTCCCGCCTCCGAGCGGGAATCCAGACGTTTTCTAACCTTCTGGATACCAGCCGGAGTTTACCCCGTATGAGCGACTTCATCGCCATCCCGATTTAGTCGGGACTCTGATACGGGGCTGGTATGACATTTTTTGGGGGGGCTCCGCTATTTTCGTAGCAATAACAATTCCTGTGAAGGGATGTCACATATTCTTAGTATTAACACATCCCGGCGAAGAACCAACCAGAAAATCCTTGATATTTGATTATTGACACTTGATACTTTTTTTATGCTACAGTGTATCTTAGCTGTATAGACCCGCGCCAAAGGAGCAAAAGATGCGTGTGCCGTTTATCGCCGGCAACTGGAAAATGAATACCACTATATCCGAAGCCGTGAAACTCGTTTCTGAAATGAAGCCACCGCTGGAAAGTATTAGCGGCGTGGAGAAAGCCATATGCCCGCCTTTTCTCTCGCTGGGAGTGGTAAAGGATGCACTCAAAGGCAGTTCTATCAAGGTTGGCGCGCAAAACATGTATTTCGAGGAAAAAGGCGCTTTTACCGGTGAAATCTCCCCGCTTATGCTCGCCGGGTTGTGCGACTACGTCATCCTGGGGCATTCCGAGAGACGGCAGTATTTCGGGGAGACAAATGCGTTAATCAGCAAGAAGGTCGCGGCGGCTCTAAAAGCCGGCCTGAAACCCATCCTGTGCGTGGGAGAGGTGCTGGCGGAATATGAAGCCGGTCAAACGCAGGAAGTAGTCACCAAACAATTGACAGAATCGATGAGCGGAGTTAAAGCACCGGATGGTCTGGTTATCGCTTACGAGCCGGTGTGGGCTATCGGTACTGGTAAAGCGGCTACCGGTAAGCAGGCAGACCGGGTCATCGCCCTCATCCGGTCAATACTTGCGGGGTTGTACGGTAAAGCTTTCGCTGATGGCACGCGCGTTCTTTATGGCGGCAGTGTTACCGCGGATAATATCGCGGAATTCGTTGGTCAACCTGAAATCGATGGGGCGCTAGTGGGTGGGGCAAGTTTGAAACCCGACCAGTTCGCGAGCATCGTACGGCAGACAGCACAGGCGAAGGCATAAATTGCCCTTTTTAAAAACCCCTTACTTGAGGTTGTCTGATAATTCCCTGGATTGTCGGGTCAAGCCCGACAATGACAAACAGAGATGTTGGATTCCAGCGGAAGCTGGAATCCAACAACCACAAATTGTCATACCAGCGAAGGCTGGTATCCAGATGCGAACAAAGCGCTATAGTAATAAAAATCATTTTCAGACAGCCTCAAATTAACAAACGCGACTATGAAGAAACTCATCGCAATCGTGGGACCAACGGGTGCCGGCAAGACAAAGCTGGCATTCAGACTGGCGCAAAAAATCAATGGCGAAATCGTCAACGCCGATAGCCGCCAGGTCTACCGTCACATGGACATCGGCACTGCCAAGCCCACGAAAGAAGAGACAGCACTCGTACCCCACCACCTGGTTGACATTGTTAACCCGGACCAGGACTTCAGTCTGGCGCAGTACCAGCAGTTGGCTTCTAATGCTATCAGGGACATTCAAAATCGCGGAAAACTGCCTTTACTGGTCGGCGGCACAGGACAGTATGTGTGGGCAGTGCTGGAGGGCTGGGTTATACCCAGAGTGCCACCGGATATTGAATACCGTCGCTCATTAGAAAAGCAGGCAAAGGCAGGTAGAGCCGCGGAGTTATATGCGTCATTAAGGGAAATCGACCCGGTGGCGGCGGAGAAAATCGACCCGCGCAACGTGCGCCGCGTCATCCGCGCCCTGGAAGTCAGCCGCCAGATACCTTTCTCGCAGTCAAAGAAAGTCCCGCCGCCATTTGATTCGCTCATTATCGGGCTGACGATGGAACGGAAAGAACTGTACCAGCTTGTTGACGCGCGCGTGGACGCGATGATAGCCCGCGGTTTCGTGGATGAAGTGAGGCGCCTTCTGGAAATGGGGTGCGATTTGACTCTGCCCGCGATGTCGAGCATAGGCTACCGGGAAATCGGGTTATATCTTCAGGGCAAGTTAACGCTCGAAGAAGCTGTGTACAAAATCAAGACCGGCACCCACCGCTTCATCCGCCATCAGTACGCCTGGTTCCGACTGACGGATGAGAGGATAAGGTGGTGGGATGCAGAGAAAACGGGAGAGAATGAGGTAGAGAAGGCAGTCAAGGATTTTTCAGCGGGGAATGAGAACAAGGTTAATAGACTCAAAGTCCGCCGTTATCGTGACTCAGACCGTGACGCTGTCTGGGAACTGCACTTGCTTGGTTTAGACCAGTCGGGTACGGACATCGGACGCGGTCCGTGGGAAGACGACCTGCAGGACGTCGCAGAGCACTACCTGAATGATAATGGTGAGTTTTTAGTAGGGACAGTTGACGGCAGGATTGTCGCCATCGGCGGGTTAAAGAAAAAGTCCGAAACGCTGGCAGAGATAAAAAGAATGAGGGTGCTCCCTGACTATCAGAGGAAAGACTTCGGGCAGGCAATCCTGAACGCCCTGGAGGAACGGGCACACCAGCTGGGGTATAGAGAGCTGTGTCTGGATACGACAACGAAACAGGTCCCGGCGCAGAAGCTGTACGAAAAAAACGGATTCGTGGACAGTGGACACTGGCATATCGGTGAATTGGAGATTATCAGCTACCGGAAGATATTATCGTAGAAATAAAGGATATGTGTGCTTTACCCCATTCAGGGTTTTTCAGTCTACTCATCTGGCTGGGAGATTCTTCGCTAATGTAGTGTCTCCGAAATAACTTGACAATTACACATGGAGTGTGGTGCCACGGACCAAATATGAAAATGATGGTTGCAAAGGGTGGGAAAGCAAGATGACTGCCAACTTGCACAAGGGAGTTGAGAGGGGCGTCAGCCCCTCTCAAAATAGTTCTTGCCCCTTCTCCGCGGAGAAGGGGCAAGAGCCTGCCCCGCACTTGATGCGGGGGGATGAGGCGCTGTGTAAGCACTGGCATCTTTTACCTGTACTTGGCCAGGTACCAGTATTCAGAATTGTAAAGCTGTTATTGAGACACTCCACTAGCCGTGTCCGCCAGGGTTTTCACCTCCAGAATACGGGTACCACCCCGTTTCAATCCAGCGGTGGCGGTGGCGATTAGTGCCGTGCCGATGCCTCTGCGGTGATATTCCGATTTGACCGCCAGCCAGGATATTTCTGCGGCATAACGGTTTCTCTCGTTCAGGATGATGAATCCGAGCACAGACCCTCCCTCCACCGCCACGAACAGACGCTGGTTCTTCAGGTCAGCCAGTCTGGAAGCATTCCGAACTTTGCTTTGAGAAGAAGCAACTAATTCCAGCGCTGCAGCAGCTCCTCACAACCTGTCTGTAACTATCTGGATTCCAGTTTGGTTCGAGTCCCCTTCGGTCCACCATACACTCTACCGACGTTACCTCACGAAGTGCGGCATTATGTTACCATTAACTTTATCTTACATCAATATTTCCTTCAGAATTGTATGCCACAAATCCCAGGATGGCTATGCTCAAGTCACGGAACCACTCAATACCCACTGCTGTTACCTCCCTAACGTAAGTGGCTGGGGCTTTGCCGCCCCAGCCACTTTGATGCTCCCCTTTAAGGGGACTTTTCCGTATTCCTAACTTGTCCTGCTTTCACACCGAATACCTCATGCCTTACGGGGCAGGCTTTGCAATGGTATTGGCGTCTAATGTAACCGCAGTCTGTGCCAGCGCTCTGCCGTTCAGCGTGGCGCCGGTGTTCATCGCAATCGCTGTTTGACACAATATATTTCCCTTGAAGACAGACGTCGTGCCAAGGGTCGCTTGGCCAGCGACCTGCCAGAAGATGTTCTTGGACTGTGCGCCGCCGCTCAGAGTAACAATGGCAGCGTTGCTCACGGTGAGATTGCCAGCTATCTGGAAGATCCAGACATCATTTGCGCCGCCCGAGAGAGTGACACCAATGGGTATTGTAACCCCGGTACCCCATTTATAAAGTCCAGGAGCGAGTGTCATCCCGTCAATATTTCCGGCGCCCAGTTCAGTAGCATCGGGCAATGTCCGTCCAGCGGCGTTGGTGTACGCGGTTTCCATGTCGCTTACAGCCGTGGTCATGTAAGCTGGGGTTGGAGGTGTATAGTCGGCCGCATATACTTTTCCAGTCACTAGAGATGACGTCGCAAATGTATTCGAGGCATCCATTATCAACCCAAATCC
>JAUYDN010000245.1 GCA_030691775.1 Dehalococcoidia bacterium | reverse complement strand
CGGTCGATTTCACCCAGTTTACATCCCTGACTTGCATAAAATTTGCATGCCGGCACATTTGTATTCTGCGTCTCTACTGCGAGCTGGCGGAATCCATTACCCCGTGCCCATTCTGTGGCGGTACTGAAGAGGCCCGTGCCTATTCCCGAACGTCTATGGTCGGGGTGCACGCGTACGTCCCACACCACCACGAGGTCGGTCCTTCCTTTTAGCATATGAACTTCAGGAGTCCGTGTAGCGACTGTGACTCCACCTACCAACTTACCGCTGTGTCTGGCAATAAAAAGGCGCCAGTTGCCGGTATCGAATGTCTTCAGCCATCGTGTTGGTCCTTCCCCATCGAGTGCGTCATAGTCTTTGACGTATTGCTTGTCTGCCTTTTCCTCACGTAAAATAATACCTCCGAGTCCACCATCGACCGGCTCAACATTGAAAACGGACCGCACTGTAAAGCTGATGGGGATATTGGCATACTCCAATAGCGTCTGCCGGTTGACCGGGTGGGATTCAACTATTACGTCTCGCATTGGCGTGGTCGGAAAAACCGGGTTAGGAAACGTGCTACTGGGAAATGGTTGGGGGGGGGATTGGACATCAGGATTTAGAGTTTCGAGTTTTATCTTCTATGCTCCCCGTAACGACTGTCGCAAAGCATCTTCAGCCATCGGCTCGATGACCGCAATAACCTGGTCTTCAGCCATAAGGATGGTGGCAGGAGCAGGGATAATCGGTCTCAGCGCTTTGCGTATAATCAGGGGAACTATCGTGCCGGGAGGCAGGTCGACATCTTTTAACGCCTTGCCGATCGCCGCGGAGCCTTGCGGTATCTTGATCTCCACAATTTCCAGTCCTTTATCACGTATTTCGTGGAGGTGGATGATGGGATGGGTGGGTACTTCCTCTGCTATTTGCTCGAGAATAACGTTGGTACTGCTGATAGTGACATCGATACCCAGTTTCTTAAAAAGGATCTCATTCTTAGGGTTGCGAATCCGGGCGATGGTGCGGGGCACCTTGAACTTATGCTTGGCAACCTGGCAGGCAATGAGGTTGTCTTCGTCGTCACCGGTTACCGCAATCAACATGTCCGCGCGCCCGGTACCCACCTGCGCCAGAGTCGATGCCTCACAACCATCACCGCGGTAGCAGATGCTCCCCAGCTCGTCATTGACGATTTCGCAGACGGCGGGGCTTTTTTCGATGATAAGGATTTCATGCCCTTCGTCGAGTAGCGCCTTGGAAAGATAATAGCCGACTCTACCCCCTCCGATGACGATAATATACATAGCTCTACCTTATCCTTCCAGCTTTTTTCTGAGGGTATCGGCGATGATGGTGGTGGGACTGATAGATTCCAGCCCGAGGCTTTCGTACATCTCCTGCCGGAGAGGGTCATAGATGCGGCAGATGACGCGCTTGACGCCAAAGATATGCCGGGCAATCTGTGCCGCCATAAGGTTACGGTTATCACCCTGCGTGACCGAGAAGAAAGCGTCCGCTTGTTCGATGCCTGCCCGCTTAAGTGCCTCTTCATCGATACCGTTGCCGACGAGAGCCTTGCCTTTGAATCCCGGAGGCAGACGCCGGAAACTGTAAGAATCAGTGTCCATGACGGTCACGCCATGCCCTTCGGCATCGAGTAAACCGGCAAGCCGGGCGCCCACCCTTCCACAGCCCATGATAACCACTTTCATAGATTACTCACTCCGGCTGGTATTGCTGGTAAAGAATAACCGGGCAGGGAGCGTTTTTAAGTACATATGGGGTAACGTCTCCCAGGCTGAACTGACCGAAGTGCCTCTTATAAGTAAGCCCCATGACAACGAGGTCAATCTGGCGCTCCAGGGCTTCGTCAACGATGCTGGGTCCAACGTTCCGGGCTTGGAGAAGGTCGGTCTCGATATCACACCCCAGCTCCAGTGCCAGCTTTGCGGCTTCTTCCAGGACCTTTTCCGCTTTTTTCACTTCCCCGGTCAGCTCGGTGTCCAGCGGTAGCGACCGGGATATAGGAATGACGTGCATCACCAGGATTCTCGCTTTCTCTCTCCGCGCGAGACGACAGGCGAGTTTGACGGTCTCGATATCCGCCTCCAGACCAGCCACTGGCACTAATATCCGGTGAAACTCCATTAGCTTACTCTGCCCGCAGACGCACAAAAGACATTATAACCCCGTTGTCAACGGTATTCAATACGGCTAGGGACGGTGCATTTTGCCGACGAACTTGAGGAGGGAATGATAGAAGGAACGGAAGATGCCGTGTGGACGCCGGCGGCGGCGGAGTGTTTTATCTCCGGCGTGGGTGGCGGGGACATTTTCAAAACGGTCGGCGGACGAAGACATCCCGTTTTCTCCTGGTAACTCACTATTATAGCACTATTCAACTGGTTGAAAATCTGTGTTGCACTACCTTCTCGGGAATAGATGTTCCGCTACCAAACGGAGGCGGTCGACTCCTTTTATTTCGTGGGGGAAGAGGGGGATTTCAACGATTTGCAAGTGCGAATATTTGCTGTACATGTGTTCCAGGTATTGCTTCTGCTGGTCGGCGCGGGCTATCAGAAATGCCGAAGTGCCAGTCTCTTTAATTACATTATTGACGATTAACATCTCCGGCCTGAACTCGTATTTTGCCATCTCTGCCAGTATCCCGTCCAGTTGTTCTACTGCCAGTGCCTCGGCGATAGTGACGAGCGCGAAACGCACATCCTGCCGCAGGAACTCCATATCCCGCCAGGAAAGCTGTTCCCAACCCTTGAGTATCTCGATAACCGGACGGCGCGTGGCGGCGCCGAGCTTCAGCCGTGAATAGATACGCGGCGCGGGACGTAAATGCTCACGGAGCATGGTCGGCGTCTCCAGCAGACCGAGTGTTTGTCCCATGGGCGCCGTATCCCAGACGATGTGGGCGAAATCGCTATCCAGACTCAGCTCCCGGATATAATCGACGATGAACTCATCCGCCAGGCCGGGGAGAATAGAAGACATAAAATTAATAAAGTCCTCGTATTTCACCGCGACGAATGAAGAGAAAACCTCGTGGACTTCCCTGCCGAACTTTTTATCCCACATCGCCTTGACTTCATCCAGCCCCAGTTCCGCCAGGTAAAGGTTATCCAGCACCCGCACCGGTTTCTGCTTATCCCTGACCTCGAAGATGTGGGAGAGGGAGGGGGTGGGGTCGGTGGAGATAATCAGGGTCGGTTCTTCCATCAGGGCGTAATGAAGGGCGGTGGCGCCTGCCGTGGTGGTCTTGCCCACCCCGCCCTTCCCGGAGAACATCGTGACGTGTTTTGGTTTGATTTCGGTCAT
>JAUYDN010000229.1 GCA_030691775.1 Dehalococcoidia bacterium | reverse complement strand
TCCGCCCTATCGACCATCGGTTTTATGACCTGGTGGGGAAAGCGCACCGATAAAGCCGGTAATATCAAGGTGCTTAAATTCACATCGTTCCTTGTGCCATTAGTACCGATAGGCTGGCTGGTCAGCCAGAACTTTTACTGGATTCTGGTAGTGCAGGTTTTCTCCGGTTTTACCTGGGCAGGTTTTCAATTATCCAGCAACATCTTTCTCTACGACGCTTCACCCCAGGAAAACCGCACCCGCTATATTGCGATTTATAACACATTGATGTACCTCGGCGTCAGCCTGGGTTCACTTAGCGGCGGCATCCTGGCACCGCTCTTGCCCGAAATCAACGGGAGCTATTTCCTCACCATCTTTCTTGTCTCCGGGCTGGCCCGCCTCACAGTCGTTCTCTCATTTCTGCCGCATATCTCTGAAGTGCGTAGCGTATCACCCGTCAGTATCAAAGACCTCCTGCTGGATGGTTTCACCCTGGCGGATATCAAAAGAGCGCCGGGAGTTTTCTCAAGACGCATCAAGCGCCTCTGGAAAAGGTCCTGACCCGAAGAAATCGGAACCGAAGTCAGGATTTCAGATGTGAGCGGGAAATAGTTACTGATGACCGTTTACCGAAGACCCGTTGACCGGTGAAAAATATTTTTTCGGAGTCAGACGTGGCCATACCTTAAGTACCCCTTGACAACCTGCAGAAATTTTGTAATATACAACTAAGAGCATAAATATCGAGTCTGCCGATAAACATTTATCGTTAAAAACTTAGACTTGAGACAAAGGAAAGGAGTAATCTAAATTGGCTACATCGGCAACCATGGTCACCACTATTGCCCCGGAGGTAGACGAAGAACCTCCAAGTAGCAAGACAACCAAACTAGAGGCAAAGGACGAAGAGCCTCCGGGTAAACGCTTTGCCTCGCAGAGCAATACGCTCTTCACTCACGTTTCAGCTTCAGACTGGAACGACTGGAGATGGCATTTCCGGAACAGGGTAACAACTGTCGAGGAACTGGCACGTCTCATTCCGCTATCCGCTGAGGAACAGGCACAGCTCAAGCTGGTCACCGCCAAATACCCACTCGCCATTACGCCTTACTATCTTTCGCTGATTGACCTTGACGACGCCCACGACCCGGTCCGCAAACAGTCTATCCCCTGTTTCGACGAGCTTGCTATGGGCACGCTTGGTTCAGAAGACCCGCTCGAGGAAAAACGTGATTCCGTAGTACCGGGTCTGGTGCACCGCTATCCCGACCGCGTCCTTATGGTGCTGACAGACATCTGCCCGATGCTGTGCCGTCACTGCACCCGCAAGCGTGAGTGGCACCATGGCGGCTGGGTACGCCCCGAAAGTGAAATCGAGACGATGCTGGACTACATCCGCCGTAACCGGCATGTCAGGGATGTTATCATCTCCGGCGGGGACCCGCTCACACTCTCCACGCGTAGGCTGGAAAGCATTCTCTCCAGAATCCGGCAGATTGAGCACGTGGAAATTATCCGTATCGGCACGCGGTTCCCGGTGGTGTTGCCTCAGCGTATCGATGAAGAGCTATGCAATATGCTCTCTAACTACGGTCCAATCTGGCTCAATACTCATTTCAACCATTACCGTGAGATTACTCCGGAAGCGGCGAAAGCCGTCGACCGCCTGGTGCGTGCCGGCGTGCCCGTTAACAACCAGTGCGTGCTCCTGCGCGGCATCAACGACTCTGTAGAAACGCAACTGAAGCTCAACCAGGGCTTGCTGAAAATCAAGGTGCGCCCGTATTATCTCTTCCAATGCGATGAGGTACAGGGCACTGAGCACCTGCGCACACCCGTGGAGACCGGTATTAAGATAATCGAAGGCTTACGCGGTCATACCTCGGGTCTGGCAATTCCGGCGTTTGTCATCGACCTGCCGGATGGCGGCGGCAAAGTGCCCCTCCAGCCTGATTACGTGCTGGCGAGGACGGGTGCGGAGATGATTATCCGTAACTATAAAGGACACCTTTTCCGTTACCGGAATCCCGGCGCTATTCAACTCGAAATGAATGTCCCGGAAACAGAAATGGTTCCTGTACCGGTGAAAGTACCAGTAAAAGCAGGAGTACAACGTGCGGGTCGGTCTGGCTTACGACCTTAAGCAAACGGTACGCGTCGATAGTACCGCACCGGACGACGCCCTGGAAGAATACGATTCCCCGGCGACCATCGAGTATATCCGTAAGGCACTCGAGGGCGCCGGGCACACCGTAGTGACACTGGGCGGTGGGCAAGAGTTTATCCGCAACATACTCCAGGAGAAGGTAGACTTTGTCTTCAACATTTCGGAGGGGCGAGGCACTTACCGCTCGCGCGAGGCGCAGGTGCCATCCATCCTGGAAATGCTGGATATTCCCTACACCGGTTCTGACCCGGAAACCCTGGCGATTTGCCTGGATAAACCTTTGACGAAAAAACTCGTTACCCTGGAAGGCGTGAGCACCCCGGAGTGGCGAGTTATCAGCAACGAGAAGGAGATTGAAGAAGTCTCATGGAATGGGTTCTATTTCCCGGCAATTGTTAAGCCGGTTTACGAAGGCTCCAGCAAGGGCGTGCATGGTAAATCGCTGGTGGATAGCGCTGTGCAGGCTGATGAGACTGTGCGTGAAATGCTGGCGGTCTACAGACAGCCGGTGATGGTGGAGCAGTTCATCGATGGGGATGAGGTGACCGTTGGCATGCTCGGTAACACCCCGCCACGCGTGCTGGGTATGATGCGCATCCTGCCGCGTAAACAGAAAAACCGGTTTGTCTATTCCGTTGAAGTAAAACGGGACTGGAGAAACCTTGTCGATTATGAAGCCCCGTCAATTCTCAAGGAATCTACACAGGCACTCATTGAAGAATATAGTCTGAAAACCTTCAAGACACTGGGGTGCCGTGACTTCGCGCGGATTGACTTTAGAGTGAGCAAAGACGGCATACCATATATGCTGGAAATAAACCCATTACCCGGCCTGGGCGATTATAGCGACCTTGTCATCATGGCGCTTAAGCTGGGCTGGACTCATGAGGGAGTCATTGCCGCCGTCTTTAATGCCGCTCTGGAGAGACATCCGCTATGGGTCCACGGATAACAATCGCATATAACAAGCCAGAGACCGCCCGCTATAGCCAGATGGGCGAGGCAATCGCCATTCTGGGTGTTCTAGAGTGCGTTCACGCTGTGGAAAAAGCCCTGAACGAGCTCGGTTATGAAGCCATTTTACTCCCGCTATCACCGCCAGGGGATGACATCAAACCCACACTCGCACGACTCGAAACAAAACTGATTTTCAATCTGTTTGAGGGATTTGAAGACTCTTCTGTCACGGAGATGCTGGTACCGGAAGCGGCGGAAGAGCTTGGCATCCCTTACACCGGCTGTCCGAGCACAACGCTGAGAGCGGCGCTGGACAAGGCGAAGGCAAAAGCGATGATGAAGTCAGCCGGCATCCGTACATCCGGGTATCAGGTGCTCACGCCAACCACCGTCGATGAGTTTAACCTGAGTTATCCGTGCATCGTCAAACCGCGCAGTGAAGATGCCAGTCATGGTCTTACGGAAGCAAGCGTCGTCTCCGATGCTGAGGCACTCAAAAAGCAGGTGGAGCTGGTTAGTGCCGCCTACGGTGGCGATGCGCTCGTGGAGGAGTTCATCGATGGGCGGGAATTCAATTCCACCGGTATGGGCAATATCAACCCGGTGGTTCTCCCAATTTCGGAGATTGTATACAGCCTGCCGGATAACCTGCCACGCCTGCTGACTTTTGCCGCCAAGTGGGAAGAGGATAGTGTCTACTTCCGTGGCACCACGCCGGTCTGCCCCGCCAATCTCACTGCGGCGCAGAGACGGCAGGTGGCGCAGATTGTTGTCAAGACTTTCAATCTCTTCGGGTGCCGCGGCTATGCCCGCGTCGACCTGCGTATGGATAGCAAAGGTAGTTTTTACGTCATCGAGCTTAACCCTAACCCCGATATAACACCCGGGAACGGTACCGCCCGCCACGCCGAGGCAACGGGCATGTCTTACACGGAGTTCATCAACAAAATCGTCCAGCTTGCGTTGGAACGGAGCTATGAATACACCGGAAATCCAGCCTATGCGCCCAACCGACAAACCAGCGGTGATGGCGATTCTACGCGCTACGCCCGAATTCCTGCCCCATGAAGTCGTGGTGGCGGAAGAACTCATCGATGCCTTTTTGACCAGCCCACGTGAGTCCGGTTACCATATTCTTGTAGCGGAACAGCATGGGCAGGTCGCCGGCTATGTCTGCTACGGGGACACACCGCTGACAAAAGGTACCTGGGATATCTACTGGATTGCCGTGGATAGCGGTCAGCAGGGAAAAGGTATCGGCAAAGAACTGATGACGGTTGCCGAGAATGATATCGAAGCGCAACACGGCCGTCTGGTGGTGGTTGAAACTTCCGGTAAGCCAAACTATAATAAGACCAGGCAGTTCTATGCTTCCAGGGGATATACAGAAGCGGCGCATATCCCGGATTTTTACGCCCCTGGCGATGATAAACTTATCCTGATAAAGCGTCTCAGTTAAACAGGCGGCGATAGATGAGTTTTTCGCAGGCTTTTATCCTTACCTTCGTGCCTCTTTTCATCGTGGTGGACGCCATTGGAAACTTACCGATCGTGCTTTCGCTGAGTGAGAGCATGACCCCTCGGGAACGCCACCGCATGATTCACTTTGCCATACTCACCGCCACATCTGTCGGCCTCATTTTTTTGTTTTTCGGACAGTTCATCCTGAACCTGATGAACATCTCGGTGGGAGCACTGACGGTTGCCGGCGGCATTATTCTCCTGATTCTCTCCCTGAGGCAACTGTTGACCGGTAGAGTCATCGAGGCGGACAAGTCGGAGATGATTGCCGTTGTGCCCATCGGCACCCCGCTCGTGGTGGGACCCGCGACCATCACCACCCTTCTTCTTCTGGCAATCGACTACGATATCCCGGTAATCCTGCTTTCCCTTTCTCTAAATCTCCTCATCTCCTGGGTTGTCTTTCTACTCGGCAACCGGATTGCCGTATTCCTCGGCAAGGGCGGATTGAAGGCAATATCCCAGGTATTCAACCTGCTACTGGCGGCAATTGCCGTGAACATGGTAATCCACGGACTGGAACTGGTGGGCGTTATTAAAACAGTCCAGTGAATTTAAGAAAGGGCAAAGCTCATGACTGCTGGTGAAGAAGAGAAGCAAAAACCCGAGGTAGAAATCCGACCGATGGAAATCGACGATGTCAGCGCCGTCTCACCGCCTCGGCGTATTCGAGTATGCTGCGTCTTGTCACTTTGCCTCTTTTGGGTAACACTATTATTGACGCAACGATACCATTTTCGGTAACACTTATTACGACCCAAGTTGTACAGTAAAAGCCATTTTTAGTACTCTTCCAGACTCGAAATTAGGCTTTTGTTGAAGAGGGCACAATTACTCAACTTGTGACCCCGAGGTCATAAAAGCTCGGAGTGTGGCCTCTTGCCGAAGCCAATATTGTCTTGCTGATGAAGTAGCACTATAATGCGAGTGAAACACCGTCACTCGAGGATAAGAGGTCGAAGAAATGTTCAAGGCAAGGCTTCTGGCGCTGACACTTCTCCTTTTGTTAACGACAAGCTGCGTGGGACCAGATGTTGCTCCTATGACCGAATCGCCCACAATTCCC
>JAUYDN010000207.1 GCA_030691775.1 Dehalococcoidia bacterium | reverse complement strand
TGGAAAAGATACTGCCTGAAGTAATCTCCGTGGTAAAACCCTACGAACAGAATTCTAATGTGAGCATTCCCGTAATCGCTGCCGGGGGGATATTTACCGGTGCCGATATTTATAGATTTATCCAGCTAGGCGCTCAGGGAGTGCAAATGGCCACCAGGTTTGTGGCAACTCACGAATGCGATGCTTCCATAGAGTTTAAGGAGGCATATGTAAGATGCAAAAAAGAGGACCTTATCATAATTGACAGCCCCGTCGGGTTACCTGGAAGGGCCATACAGAATAGGTTTCTTAAGGATGTGTCACTGGGGAAAAAGATGCCTTACGAATGCCCCTGGCATTGCCTGAAGACCTGCGATTTTGAAAGCTCTCCATATTGCATTTGTGCTGCCTTAACCAATGCAAAAAAGGGAAACCTGGAAAAAGGTTTTGCTTTTGCCGGGGCCAATGCCTACAGGGTAGATTCGATAATCTCCGTTAGAGAGCTTATCAATACTTTGTCCAGTGAATATGAAGAGGCAGCCATCGCTGGAGCGTACTCTTTAGTATGAGAACATCCTGGAAGCCTGGTTTCCTGCTAAGAGTAACAGCCAGGATGTTACCGGGGCGGTCGGTTGTAATTGAGAACAATCTCTAACATAACAGGCTGCTAAGACATCCGGTCCAGAAAGCGATTGTTCTGGACAGCGACACTTCACGCGGATTTTTCGGCCAAATGGATTCTATCGAATATTGAAACAACGGCTTCGGAGTTCGTGCTGGCGCAATCGCTCCGACGCATCCAACAGACGGGATTTTTGCGTTTTTCGCCGCAAATCCCACACTGACTGCTCAGCACGACATTACACTTCGCAGTGGCGTCCGCCCGGGACCCCGCAGGTTCCAGTGCCCAGCACTTCCCTGAAGATTTCGTTTGACGTCAGTATCCGCGAAGCGGGAAGGACGTACCTCGAATTGTCGAATTCGAGCATTCCCCTCATGACCATGTCATCCAACCGGCTGACGAGCGTTTCGATAGTAGCCGGGCTGAACCTCCCGGATAATACTCCCGGGTCTATGCCTTCCACCAGCAAGCGAAGGCGTAGCATCGCCTCCTCGGCGGCTTTCTCTTCTCCGCCAAGCGTTTCCACATATTCTACCTGGCCGGTGGGATTTTCCACGTAAGCATCCAGTGTAGGTCTGTTCCTGGAGCGCCGACCTTGAAGATGTGACGCGGCCGCAGGGCCGAGACCGAGGTACTCCCCACCCCGCCAGTAGTTGAGATTATGCAGGCACTCGTGGTCTTTACGTGCGAAGTTCGAAATCTCGTAGTGGATAAATCCTTGCCCTATCAGGAACGCGCGTGCCAGTTCGAAAAGTTCCGCCTGCGTGTCGTCGGACGGAAGGTTTCCAAGCGGGCGTTGCGCCAGGGGCGTACCCTCTTCGAGAGCCAGACAGTAGACGGAAAGATGATTGATTCCCAGCCGGACGAGCGTTTCCAGCGCTGCGCTCAGCGTGTTCCAGGTTTGCCCTGGCAGCCCGATAATGAGGTCGGCGGATAGAGAGGTGAAACCAAGATTCCGGGAAAGCGTCATGGCATCAATGGCCCGGGCAGCCGTGTGCACCCTCCCCACGCTTTCTAGCTCGCAGTCGCTAAGTGACTGAACGCCAAGGGACACCCGGTTTATCCCTGCGTCCATAGCGGCGTCGAGAAACCCGGGCGTAGCTGATTCCGGGTTTACTTCGACGGTAGCTTCGACCAGCCCGCCGAGGTCGAACGTCTCGCGCAGTCCGCCGATGAGGTTTTTCAACTGTTCAGCCCCCAGAAGACTGGGGGTGCCTCCGCCCAGGTAGAGTGTATGGAACGAAAGCCCGGCATACGCCCGCGCCTCTGTAATGACCGCGCTGACGTACGGTTTTATCCGGTCCTGCCGTCCCGGGAGGGAATAAAAGTCGCAATAACTGCACTTACGGACGCAGAAGGGAATGTGGATGTAGAGTCCCCGCACCTTACTCCTCCATCTTAAGGAGTAGAAGAAAGGCTTCTTGCGGCACTTCAACAGAGCCGACCATTTTCATCTTCTTTTTGCCCTCGGCCTGCTTTTCGAGGAGCTTACGCTTGCGGGTGATGTCGCCGCCGTAGCACTTCGCCAGGACATCCTTTCTCAACGGGGCGATATCTTCCCTGGCGATTACCTTGCTGCCGATAGCCGCCTGCAGCGGTATCTCGAAGAGATGCCGGGGGATGAGTTTGCGCAGCCTGTGTATCAGCACGCGCGCCCTGGGCATGGCGCTATCACGCACCGAGATGAAGGAAAGGGCATCCACCTGGTTTTCTTTAACGAGTATGTCCACCTTGACGAAATCGCCGCCGCGGTAGCCGAGGAAGTCGTAGTCCATGCTGGCATACCCGCGGCTGACACTCTTGAGCTTATCGTAGTAGCCGGTGATCATCTCTGCCAGGGGAAACTCGTAGGTGAGGAGCGCGCGCCGGCGGTCCGGGTGTTCCATCGCCACCAGTTTGGCGCGCTTGGAATCAGATAGCTCCATGATAGGGCCGACGAATTCATTTGGAACGATGACGCGGAGTCTGATGAGCGGCTCTTCGATATGGTCGATGCGGGTGGGGTCCGGGAACCGGGAGGGATTATCAATGTACAGATCTTCACCCACCGTGGTGAACACCTTGTAAACCACCGAGGGCATAGTTGCAACCAGTTCCTGCCCGTACTCCCGCTTCAGGCGCTCCATCGTGATTTCCATGTGCAGCATACCCATAAACCCGAGGCGGTACCCGTGCCCCAGTGCTGCGGAGCTCTCCTTCTCGTAGACGATGGATGAATCGTTGAGCTGGAATTTTTCCAGGGCGGCGGTCAACCTGCCGTAATCGTTGGTATTGATGGGATAAATGCCGCAGAATACCATGGGTTGCGACCGTCTGAACCCGGGTATCTCGGGGGTCTCAGGGTGTTCGGGCGAGATGAGCGTATCCCCGACGTGGATGGCGCCTACATTCTTGATGGTCGCGCCCACATAGCCGACTTCTCCCGCCGAGAGTACCTCGCACGGGGTTAACTTCGGTGTGAAGTAACCGACTTCATCCACCTCATATACCTCGGACGTGGACTTGATCATAATCCTGTCGCCGTGGCGGAGGCTCCCCTGAAAGACGCGGACGTGAGGAATGACGCCCCGGTAGACATCATAAAAAGAATCGAAGATAAGACACTGAAGGGGTTCGTCCACCCTGCCTTTTGGAGGCGGCACCAGAGTCACAATCGCCTCGAGTAGTTCCGGCACGCCGGTGCCATCCTTGGCGGAAACCAGCAGCGCCTGTTTGCCCGGCAGACCCAGCGTGTCTTCCAGTTGCTGGCGGCACTCGTCGATCATCGCGTTAGGCAGGTCGATTTTATTGATAACCGGGATGATCTCCAGCCCGGCATCGACCGCCAGGTAGGCGTTAGCGATGGTCTGTGCCTCCACGCCCTGAGATGCATCCACCAGCAGCACAGCGCCTTCACAGGCTTTCAGGCTGCGGGAGACCTCGTAATTGAAGTCCGCATGGCCCGGCGTATCGATGAGGTCCAGGATGTAGTCTTGACCGTCCTTCGACTTGTAGGGCATGCGCACGGACTTAGCCTTGATGGTGATGCCGCGCTCCCGCTCCAAATCCATGCTGTCCAGAACTTGCGCATTAGTGGTGGTGTGGAGGACTCCGGTCAGTTCCAGGATGCGGTCAGCGAGGGTCGATTTGCCGTGGTCTATGTGAGCGATGATGCAAAAGTTTCTAATATTGTCCATTAGCTAATTTGATAGTAACACGATATAGGCAAGGGGACAAGGAAGGGGGGAGATACGCTTCTGCAATTGACAATCGTACCAACTTTGCGACACACTGCCCTTATGACCACCAGTAATCACGTTATCATCATCGGGGCGGGGGCGGGCGGCATGATGGCAGCCGGGCGTGCCGCGGCGCTCGGCGGCAGTGTGCTGCTACTGGAGAAGATGGAGCGCCCCGGCAAGAAAATCCTTATTACCGGCAATGGGCGCTGCAATCTGACCAACAGCCACGACCTGAATAGTTTTATCGCCCAGTTCGGACCTAACGGTCGCTTTCTCTACGGTGTGTTTAGCCGGTTCTTCCGCGATGACCTGCTGTCATTATTACGGCGTTACGGGGTGGAGACCAAAACGGAACCGAACGGACAAATCTATCCTGTCTCGGACAAAGCCCACGACATCGTAAGGGTCTTTGAGCATTACCTGGCTGACGGCCGGGTGCAGATGCAGACCTGCGTCAACGTCACCCGTCTACTGGTAGAGAAAGGCCGTGTTACCGGCGTCCTGGCGGGTGGGGGGCGGTATCCCGCCGCGGCGGTAATTCTGGCTACAGGAGGCGCATCGCATCCGCAAACCGGCTCCACGGGCGACGGCTATCGTCTCGCGGCCGAACTCGGACATACGATTGTCCGGCTACGCCCCGCCCTGGTGCCGCTGGTCGTGACGCAGATTGAACGTGCGAAGAGTATGCAGGGCGCGAGTCTCCGCAACGTGCGCCTGACCGCGTTCCGGTGCCCGGATGAGAGAATAGACCTGTCGCTGATTCCGGGGGTGGATGTGGGGCGGGGCATCGCCGGCAAACGCCCGAAGCCGCCCATTATCGAGAGCCGCACCGGTGACGCAATAATCGCACATTTCGGTCTTAGCGGTCCGATTGTCCTAGAAATGAGCCTTTCGATCGTGGATGCGCTGGAATCCGGGCCCGTCAGCGTTTCCATCGATCTCAAGCCGGAAGCGAGTGCCGTTCAGCTACACAAGGGATTACAGCAGGCGTTCGACCGCCACAGCAAGCGGGCTTATCAGAATATCCTCAGGGACTTCCTGCCGCAGAAAATGATTGGACCGTTTGTGGGGATGACAGGCATCGCCCCGGAGAAACCGGGTAATCAGGTCACAGGGGAGGAACGCGAATCCGTGGTGCGCCTGATGAAATCACTCCGCTTCGATGTCAAAGGTGCGTACTCAATGTCAACCGCGATGGTAACCGCCGGCGGCGTTTCGCTCAAGGAGATTGACCCGCGCACCATGGCGTCGCAACTGGTGAAGGGGCTTTATTTCTGCGGCGAGGTTATGGATGTGGATGCGGGGACGGGAGGTTACAATTTGCAGGCCGCATTCTCAACGGGGTATATGGCAGGAGAAAACGCTGCGTCCTTTGTTCTCACAGAACATTGACTCCAAACTCCTTCAGGGTTTCGCTGAGGGCGCAGAGCGGCAGGCCCACGACATTGAAGTAGTCACCTTCGATTCTCTCCACAATCGCCGCCCCCAATCCTTGAATGGCGTAGGCGCCTGCTTTGTCCAGAGGTTCGCCGGATTTCAAGTAAGCCTCTATCTCCTCTTCTGTCAGCCGTTTGATGTCTACGGCCGTTTCCACCGCGTTGGAGATGGTCTTCCCGGTGCGCGTATCCATAACGGTGAAGCCGGTGATTACGGCATGGCGCCGGCCGCTTATGGTCTGAAGCATCGCACGGGCTTCGTCTTCCGAGTGCGGCTTGCCCAGTATCCGTCCATCGATGACGCCAAAGGTATCCGCGGCGATAATAATGGCATCCGGGTGCCTGGCGGACACGGATTGTGCTTTTTTCAGAGAAATCTGCCTGGCAAGTTGGTGGGGTTCTAGCCCGACAATCGTCTCATCTTCCCATGCGCTGGCATCTACCGTAAAATTCAGGCCTACTTGCTCCAGCAGCGCCATCCTTCGTGGAGACGCCGACGCTAAAACAATTTTCTTCATACACCCATCCTAGATACCGCAAAGACGCTGATGCGCTCCATCAGTGGCAGCAGAGCGCGGTTAGTTCCAAACGATTATATCAGCCGGCATCGGCCGGGTAAAATCAGTCAGGACCCACGAGATCCCGAAGCCCCAGGTTTTGATGGGGGCCAAGAGCAGACATCACGAAATGACTGAAAGTGACTCAACAATTCATCGAATTGTTACTTGAGGTTTGCGGTATGGTTTACCATACCCGTTTACCCTATCGTTTACCATATGTAGTTTACCTCCTTCTAGACCAGTAAATTCCCCCCTATTTAAGACTGGGAGAACAAGGGGGGAGGGGCTTCTCATTTGTGTGCCTGCGGTGTCGGTTAGTGACACCCCTAAAATGGTAGTCATATAATCAAAAAAGTTGGACGGGTAATCGGCAGCATGTTGCGGCGTTGCATCCACGGGATCCCCTAATGCCAATCTCACACTCGTTCATCTATCCAGTCTAGGAACTCAATCATTCTCTTACCCATACCTATCAGCAGTGGTCTCAGCATACGAGCTACATGCTCACTTGGCTCCCATATGCTGGTACCACTCTGGAGCTCCAGTTGTTGAGCCAGTCGGTATAGATTCTCCGGCTCGTAGAAGTACAGGAAAGGGTTTTCAAGGTATTTCTCGGGAAAACCATCAGGGTCACCGCCGTTTTGGGAGCCTGCCGGGTGTTGACTGGCACAGAAGTCACTCCATAACGGTACAAACTGTTGTTGGCGGCTGAGGAACCAAAAACGAAGACGGGCGTATTGTATCTCGACCGTTTCAGCAGGAGGTGAGGGTGACCACGGTGGCTCGTCGGTACCCGTTATCTCGTTTATTAGCTTGATGAGTTCCAGCCATTTATCGGCCCAGTCATCGACCAAATCAGCTTCCGCAGTCGAGTAGAGTTTACTAGTCACGCTCAACCCATGTTTTTCCTCTAGCGTGGTAAGCAAAATGATTCTTACCTCATCGTTCAGACTATTATCGCAGGCAACACCGAAGGTCACGTCGCCGGTTGTCCCAACCGATCTCTCAATCGCTTCCCTAACATCATTCACTTCTTTGAGCAGTAAGTTCTCTGGTCCCGTCAAACGAAAGAGCGCCTTGGCTGGTCTCTTGGTCGTCCCGGCAGCAGTCCTGTAACCGGATAGGGTATCGTCACAAGCTTTGGTCGCTCTACTCTTGCCGGTTCCAGAGCCAAAAGCAATCACAGTCTCACCATCATGAAGCAACACGTTGCTGATATCATGCCACCCAAGATTAATCGCGCCCGGAGCCAGGAGGCATTCAGCTGTATCAATTACAGTTTGCTTTGTCGTCCCGTCGATAATAAATCCCTTCCCCATTTACTTACCATCCTAATGATTCTGGTCGCTTGACTCCTGGCTGCCACAAGAGTTTGACCGGCCACTCACCGATTGCCTCTTTTGATACTTCCTGAGGAAGCCCACCACCCTATCTACATCCTCTCTAGATGACTCTCTCAGCCTTCGGGTAATTCCCCTGGCCGTCCTTACATCCCTATCCAGGTGCTGCCAGGTTTGAACACCGACATACTCGGCAATAGGCTCTGGAACACTTTCATATCGGGACAGGTATCCCTGGCAAACAGACACAAACTCCTCAAAAGAGTATGCTGAGAAGTATAGTTTGGTGTCGAAACGGGAAAGGAGTTCGGGAGGGACGGTCTTGTCGCTATTACCGGCGGCAAAGACGGTAAGCTTTAGCTTCAATCCTCTATGCCTCTTATACTTTGTCTCCAGGACATCTCCACTTTCCATCACCGATAGCAATACTGCCGTTGCATCCATAGGTATCTTGTCTATCTCATCTAGAAGCAGTATCCTGGGCTGATAGCTGAAAAAGGCGTCAGTCAGCCCGGCCCCTGATACTCTGGAGCCTGCTGCCTGGTAGGTTCCGCCGAGGCGTGCCACCTCCATTAAGAATAGAGACTTGGCAGTGGCGGGCGGCCCTATCAGCAGGTAGTGACCCTCTCTTCCATCTCTAAGAGTAAACTTGATCTCGTCCTTGATGTCATCATAGCCGATAATGCAGTCAAACAAATCATCCGGAATGTCCAGCTTTGCGGCGGGCGCTGCCAGCAGTTGCTCCGTCTTACCCAGAGCTTCCTTTATTGCCGTTCTGCCCACCAGAGAATAGTACGTCGAGCTATTCGTTGAAAAGACAATCGAGACAAGCCCGGCATTTAGAAGTGAGCGTATCTTCGTGGCCGGGATTGTCACATCGGTCCACTCCCAGCAGACATCGGTGCTTTGACCGGAGACATCTCTTGCCCAGTCATTTGGGGCATGCTTTTCTTCGTATTCTACCAGATACCGAAGCAAGCCTTCCTTCTGGGAGTCTTCAGCAACCTTCAAAGCCTCCGCGGCAAGGCATTCTTCATGGACCGTGCCCGATGCTTCTCCATGGCCTGGAACGAGAATGCCTTTTTCTACATCCTGGAAGCAAATCTTGCAGAGTGCCATTTTATCTCTCTCCTGGCACAGTCTCGCAATCTCGCTGACTTTAGCCAGCCTAGTTATGAAAACACCAGCCTTAGGTTTTCCTTCCTGTCAACTATGTTACTCACGAGACCATTCCACAGGTATATATGCCCAGCCACCTTGTCCTCCGGGGCCAGGCTCAATAGCAAGTTCATCTGGGTGGTTTACTGAAACCCTTATTCCCCAAGGGCGATTATCTCTGTTTGTTCTACGCGTTTCCGTCAGTAACGGAAGTAGAATATTCGATTCTATTATGCCTCTTTCACCAGTATCTTTCTTTATGAAGTGAATTTCACCGTCCCTTGCCAGCTTATCTTTCCGACTATCCCCAATATCCCACCAGTATAAATAATTCTTCCCCTCGTGACGTTTTGATTCACTCAACGTTGGGCCGGTGTCAGGAGCGGGCTTCATACTCGAGACCTTCATCCGGCTGCTGGGTTTCCCGAGGTCCCCCCAATCCACACAATAGCCTACTACAAGGATGTCTTCCAGATTCGCCCGTGCGCTCTCGGCCGAAAGGCGTCCAGTCCGAAGCACGTAACGGAAAGCTGACTCTCCAGCATGTCCAGTCACGTCTCTTGGAAGGGAATTATCAGCGGGTATAACGAAAATACCGAAACAACGCTTTCTACTATGTAGGTAGGCAAATGCCCGCATCTTTTCTATGTCGAGTTCGAAGCGACCCCGGATACCTTTCTCAATTTCCATGGACATGTGACAGTCTTCCCATCGGATTTCAACATCATTCTTAAATAATGTTGTTTTTGATACTAGTGTCACGTCATACTTGATATGTCGTATGGATATGGTGTAAGATTCTCTCAGAGTTCAATGTTCACTGGGAGGATCGGAGATGAGAAAATACAAGGTGACACTGGCAAGGGAGGAGCGAGAGGAGTTGGAAAGCATTGTCCAGAAGGGAAGCCACAGGTCTCAGAAGGT
>JAUYDN010000042.1 GCA_030691775.1 Dehalococcoidia bacterium | reverse complement strand
TGCCAACTTGCACAAGGGAGTTGAGAGGGGCGTCAGCCCCTCTCAAAATAGTTCTGCCCCTTCTCTGCGGAGAAGGGGCAAGAGCCTGCCCCGCACTTGATGCGGGGGGATGAGGCGCTGTGTAAGAACTGGCATCTTTTACCTGTACTTGGCCAGGTACAAGTATTCAGAATTGTAAAGCTGTTATTCAGACACTCCAATAGCAACACGGCGATTGGTTAAAGTCAATTAGTCGTTTCTTTTATTGATAAACTGTTACCTTCCCGGGCTTTCTCATCAAAAGCATCATGGCTACCGGAATCAAAGATACAAAACCAAAAGCTACCCAGATGTTCTGGTAACTACTATAATTGTCGTATGTCCAGCCCGCAAGCGGCGGTCCCACTATGTTGCCGACGACTGCCAGCCCCATCACCAACCCGTGAATTGTTCCGAAACTCTTCCGGCCATAATAGTCACGCACCAGCGTCGCCCGGACGGTTGCGTTGCCACCGAAGCCTATGCTGAAAACCGGCACCGCCGGGAAGAGAAAAAGCGGGTTGAGTACGACCGCCAGGACAAAAAACACAATCCCGATTACCATCATAGCGTACCCTGCTGCCATGATACGGCGCGGACTAATCCGGTCGCTCAGCCATCCGAATCCGAGACGTCCGCCGACACTGCTCAATGGTACGGCACTGGCGATTAAACTGGCATTGGCACGGTCGATACCGATGCTACCCAAAAACGGCATCATGTGCGTGGTCATCGCATTTACGATCAGAATCTGGATGAGCACAGCTACGGAAAGGTACCAGAAAGCACGGTCCCGCAACGCTTCTTTAATAGACAACTCCTGACCGGTACCATTGATTAGCACGCTATTATTTTTGTCGGCTTTATCCGCCGCCACGCCATCGGGAAGCAGACCGTACTTTTCGGGATTGTCACGTATCAGCAGTGAAATAGGCACTATCACCGCAATCAACACCGCACCGAGAATAAGCATCGCCCGTTCGATGCCGGACGCATCGATGAGCAACGTAAGCAGTGGGAGCATCAAGCCGGAAAAACCTACGCCGCTATGCATCAAGCCGGTAGCCAGTCCAATTTTGCGATGGAACCAGTTAGCGGTGGCAGTCATAGTCACAGTCGGGCTAAGTGTGGACATACCCAGGGCGACCAGCGCGAAAGCGGCATAGAACATACCCAGTGTAGTGACCTGGCTCAGTAAGAGGACACCCAGCCCGCAAAGGATTGTCCCCCCGATAATTAGCTTCCGCGGACCCCAGCGGTCTACCATAAACCCCACCACCGGCGCCATTAAGCCCACTTCTAATCCGCGCAGGGAACTGGCAAATGATATCTGGGCATAACTCCAGCCGAATTTATTGCTTAAAGGCTCGAAGAGGGCGGTGACTCCAAACCCGATAATACCGGTAACATAAAGTGAAATGATGAAACAGGCGGCGACAACCCACCAGCCGTAGAAGATGCGTGAGGGCTTTATCTTCAAATTAGAGGATGGTCCTTTCTTCCTTCAAGCGGGCGATATCCTCCCAGGAATAGCCAATCTCAAGCAGAACCTCCTCGGTGTGCTGACCAATCTCCGGCGCATGACTTTTTATCCGTGCCGGATTTTGCTGGAAGTGGACGGGGCTATTTACCAGCTTGAGCTCTTGCGCAACCGGATGCGGAATAGTGGAGAAAAACCCGTTTATAGCCGCCTGCGGGTCGGTGGTGACCTCGGCAGGGGTCTGAATGCGACTGAAAATGCATTTGTTTTCCCGTAACAACGGCTCCCATTCCGCGAGCGTCCTGGTTGCGAAAATTGCGTCCAGCAAACTGATAAGCTCTTCGCAGTGCACGGCACGGGCGAGCATGTTGTTAAATCTCGGGTCGTTCTCAAGCTCCGGTTTCCCGATGGCTCTGCAAAATCCGTGCCACTGGAGGTCGGATTGTAGCATTATCATCTGTATCCAGCGGTCGTCTTTCGTGCGGTAGAGATTCGCCAGCGGATTCTTGATTTTGTGCCGTTCGTATTTGGGCAAGGGAACTCCAAGCAAAGCCGCCTCGATATCCGCCGCCAGCGTCCAGACGCCGGTATGGTAAAGCGAGACGTGGAGCTCCTGCCCCTCACCGGTCTTTTCCCGGTGTAAAAGCGCCGCCATGATGCCAGCTAACATCTGGAAACCGGCGGTACGGTCCATCATCCCACCACGCGGAGGTGGCGGCGGGCTACCCGGCTCCCCCAGGAGGAATTGAATACCCGAGTGCGCCCACGCCGCCGCGTAGTCAAAACCGCGTTCGTCCTTGTCCGGACCTTTGGTGCCATACCCGGTCAGTAAAGCGTAGATTAGCTTTGGATTTTCCTGTGACAAACGGGCATAATCCAGCCTCAATCTTGTCAGGGACTCAAGCTCATAATTGGTCATAAAAACATCCGCCCATCGTGCCAGCTTGCATATTATTTCTCTACCCGACTCGTGGATGGCATCCACCGCCAACCCTCGTTTGCCCCGGTTATGAAGCTCGATACGCCAGTTGACCGGCACACCGTTGAAAAAGAGGTCGCCGGTTTGCTCGCCCAGTTGGCGAAGTCCGCGTGCCGATTCACCCGTGAGCGGTTCGATTTTGATGACCTCGGCGCCCCAGTCAGCCAGCACCGCGCACGCCGAAGGCACCGCTACCCAGTGCCCCATTTCGACAACCCTGAGACCTTCTAAAATGCCTGACATGTTGTTACACCCCCAATTCAGGTAATTCGGGGCAAACGTACCCCAAAATCCAAATTCAAGCACCAAATTCCAAACAATTTATCATGGCGCCGTGGCGCCACCCACGAACAAAGAAAATGGAGGTGTCATTCTGGAGCGAAGCAAAGAATCTCAGGGAGGTGCGTTTTTCCCCCGCCACCAGATTCTTCCCTTAGGCTTCGCTCAGGACAAGCTGTGGGGCTTCTTTCCCCTCATCCCCAGCATCACATCCGTGTTCTATTACCCAACCTCGCTCCGTCTTTTCAATCCAAGGGTATCAAACTCCCCATTGCCCGCTTTCCTCCCTCCAGCAAGCTGGTGGGTATCCAGCGGGTTTTTCCTATGAAAATGGAGGTGTCATTCTGGAGCGAAGCGAAGAATCTCAGGGAGGTGCGATTTTCCCCCGCCACCAGATTCTTCCCTTCGGCTTCGCTCAGGGCAAGCTGTCGTCCCGATAAGTATAGGATGATCGGGACTCCTCCAGAATGACAAGCTAGAGTCCATTTTCTAAGTAATATCCAAAATCCAATTGTTTAAACATTGGCTTATTTTGGCTATTATCCATTGGAGTTTGTTTCGGATTTCGATATTCGTATTTCGAATTTATCCATATCGTGGCGTTAAAGTATTACCTGTTGTTCCTTAAGGCGGGCTATATCTTCCCACGTGTAACCCATCGAGAGGAGCACCTCTTCGGTGTGCTGACCGACTTCGGGTGCCGGAGCTTTTACTTCGGGCGGGTTCTGCACGAACTTCACGGGGGTCATTACGGTCTTCATATCCGGTCTTACATTATGGTGCAGGTCGACGAAAAAGTTATTCGCCAACGCCTGTGGGTCGGCGGCAACCTCCATCGGACTTTGAACACGACCGTAAATAACATCGTTCGCGCGGAAAATGGCTTCCCATTCCGCCAATGTTTTGGTCGCCAGGACTTCATCGATGAGCCTTATCAGCTCTTCACGGTTCCAGTAGCGCTGTTCCAGGTTATTGAATTTAGGGTCGTTTTCCCACTCCGGATGACCGAGCGCCCGGCAGAAATTACCCCAGGAGAGGTCGGGCTGTAGCATCGCCGCCCAGAACCAGCGGTCATCCCTGGTACGGTAGTTATTCCAGAGCGGGTTACGCGCCAGCGCGTGGACGAGTTTTCCGGGTGGACTACCAAGCAAAGCCGGCTGAATGTCTTCCGCGATTGTCCAGACACCGGTATGGTACAGGGAAAACTCAATTTTCTGTCCTTCACCCGTTTTTTCGCGGTGGTAGAGCGCGGCAAGCACACCCCCGACCATGTGTGCTCCCGTCACCCTATCCATCATCCCGCCACGCTGGGGTGGGGGAATACTGCCTGGCTCGCCCATCAAAAACATCGCGCCACTGCGCGCCCACGCCGCCGAGAAATCGAAGCCACGTTCATCTTTATCAGGACCAACCGTCCCGTAACCGGTGAGGATTGCATAGATGATACGGGGATTGATTTTCTTCAGACTCTCGTAATCAGCCTGCAGTTTTTCGATAGTCTTGACCTCGTAATTCGACATAAATATGTCTGCCCAGCCGACGAGCTCTCTCATGATTTTCTTTCCTGCCTCCGAGCGCAGGTCGATAGCAATCCCCTTTTTCCCGCGGTTGAGGAACTCGAAATACCAGTTCACGTACTGCGGGTTTGCCACCCAGGCTTTTTCTTCCGGGGTGATAGGGGTGAGGATACCTCGCGCCATTTCCCCGGTAAGCGGTTCCAGCTTAATAATCTCAGCGCCCCAGTCGGCCATTGTCGCCGACGCGGCAGGCACCGCCACCACATGTCCCATCTCCAGGACTTTCAGACCTTCTAGAATCCCAGCCATAAATCGATTTCTCCCTCGTATGGTTATTGGTAACACCTTACACTATAACCAATTACCGTTGACGAAACAACATTATTTCATTCGCATTGCCCTCGATGTTTTGCTATAATGCAAACAATGTACGGTTGTCATTTTTCACCGGGGTGCGCCGCCTCAGATGCCATTCTGAGTTCCGATGTTTCGGTATGAAGCACCGGGAGAACGAAGAATCTCCAGCACCTACTCATTCGGTTGCGCGAACATGATGGCAGTTTGATGGAGAAAAACCGCACAGGCAGGGACGCCTGTGCCACCATTCGACCCTTTCCCCGATTTCCATCGGGGTCAGGGTGACAAAGATGGGTAACTTTTGGGGGCAACG
>JAUYDN010000261.1 GCA_030691775.1 Dehalococcoidia bacterium | reverse complement strand
TCTGGAGCGAAGCGAAGAATCTCAGAGTGGGGGAATAAGACAACGCCTCCCCACCACCAGATTCTTCGTTGTCCCGATGCTATCGGGACTCCTCCAGAATGACAGACCAATTGTTTTGAGACAAGCTCCTTGAGGTCGCCCGGGGGCGGGGTCGAGCCCCGCCCCTACAATGTTTAAACCACGTTCGGGACCTGTTTCACAAGGACACGGCGTGCCGTGTCCCTACAAAATGTCCCACCCTTCCGGTAAAACGGGTACCTGCCATCTAGGGTCCGGCCGCCAGTTCTCCCAGCCGCTGAATATGGACTTACCTGATTGCAATAACCTGACCACTCTCTCACCTTCGGCACGCAGTTCTCTCGCTTTCGCAGGCGAAATCAGCCCCAGCGCAATGGCTTCCTCAAACTCGTCCTCATCCTTCCAGCACTGGATTCCAGACCAAAGCCTGCCCCGCACTAGTTGCGGGGTCCGGAATGGTAATATTGTTATTTCCGCGTCTGCTGGAAATCCAGGATATTCAACCTCAAACTGGAACGGCCGTTCCACTGGTCGAGCTCCACCTGGTAGGCAATATCCAGCGGCGGCTTTAATTCCGGCAGGTTTTCCCCACAACCGAACGCCACCGCATCCCAGGCGCTCCCGGCTTGCTCGAAGCGCAGGCGCAGGTGCTCGCCGGTGGCGCCCATCGTGCGGCAGTTCAACAACCTCACATTACGGCTGACCAGCGTCGGCACCGGGTTCCCCTGCCCGAAAGGCGCCAGCTTCTGGATATGCTGGAACATCTCACCACCGAGGTCGCAGAGCGAAGCCTCGGCGTCGATGTCGATGCGCGGTCGCAGGTCGACACCCGCCAGCTCTTTTTCGGCTATCTTCATCAGTTTTTCCCGCAGGTGACCGAGATTATGGCTGAGCATGACAAAACCCGCCGCCCCCGCGTGCCCGCCGAACTCGAGGAACAGCTCTTTACATTGCCCCAGTGCTCCGATAATGTTGAACTCCGGGATACTGCGGCAACTGCCCGTGCTCACCCGTTTGCCTTCCCGTATCACTATCGCCGGACGGTAATACTCATCTGTTAAACGGCTGGCTACCAGCCCGGAAACACCCGCCGGGTATTCGGCGTCCTTGACCATCAAGATGGGGGTCAATCCGGCAGCCGTTACCTGTTCCCGTGCCCGGCTGTATGCCTGCGTGGTCATCTGCTGGCGTTCACCATTCTTTTGCTCCAGCCAGTTCGCCAGCTCTTGTGCCCGCTCCTTGGACTGCGTCGTTAATAGCTCGTAAGATGGTAGTGCGTGGTCGAGACGGCTGGCGGTGTTGAGACGCGGTGCGATTATCCAGGTAATATTATCCGCGCCGATAGTCCCCGAAGTCATCCCCGCCTTCGCCAGGAGTTCTTTCAACCCCAACCTGAGAGAAGAGTTCATCCGGCTGAGACCCTTTTTGACGAGGTAGCGGTTCTCCCCGAGGAGCGGCGTCATATCCGCCACCGTGCCCAGCGCCACCAGGTCGGTGACTTCCTCCAGCAGACACTCCCTACCGAGTCCGGTGAGCACCGCCTGGAGCAGTTTATAAGCCACGCCCACACCCGCAAGCTCATTGAACGGATAAACCGACCCCGCCAGCTTCGGGTTCACGATAGCCAAGGCGTTAGGTAGCTCGCCGGAAGGGGTGTGGTGGTCGGTAACGATGACGTCCATGCCCATGCGCCCGGCTTTCTTGACCGGCAGGACGCCGGTGACGCCGCAATCAACGGAAATCACCAGGCTGACCCCTTCTTTCTTCAGTTTTTCGAGGGCGGCGACTTTCAACCCGTGCCCTTCATTGAGCCGGTGAGGGATATACGGCACGATGTTCGGCGTCAGAGAAGAAAGCCCGTGCATCAGGAGCGCTGTCGAGGTAATACCATCGGCGTCAAAATCGCCGTAAATAGCGATTTTCTCCATACCCAGCACCGCCCGGTAGATGCGTGAGGCAGCCTGTTCCATGCCGGGCAGAAGATAAGGGTCGAAAGATAGCCGTTTGTCCGCGGTGTAGAATGGCTCCACTTCGTAGGGTTGCGTGATGCCGCGGTTAAAGAGAAGCTGAGCGATAAGCGGTGGTGTTTTCATGGCACGCAGAGGATGCCCCTGCGGCAGGGGTGGCAAAAAGTTCCACCGCTTATGGTTCAAGGCTAAGCCCCGTTAAACTTCCTGACAACCAGCACCGAGTTGTGCCCGCCAAAACCAAATGAGTTGGAGAGCGCCGTCCTTATTTCCGCCTTGCGCGGTGTGTTCGGTACGTAATCGAGGTCGCACTCAGGGTCCGGGTTCTGGTAGTTGATAGTCGGCGGTATAATGCTGTTCTTGATAGCGAGCATGCAAATAGCCGCTTCGATGGCACCCGCAGCGCCTACCATGTGCCCGGTCATCGATTTGGTACTGCTGATGGCGACTTTGCGTGCAAGGTCACCGAAGACTGTTTTGATAGCTTTCGTCTCGATTTTATCGTTCAGCGGCGTCGAGGTACCGTGAGCATTTATGTAGTCGATATCCGACGGTTGCAGACCCGCTTTCCTTAAAGCCATCTTCATCGCGCGGGTAGCGCCATCGCCGTTTTCTTCCGGGGCAGTCATGTGGAAAGCGTCACTGCTGGCGCCGTAGCCAATAATCTCACCGAGCACGTTGGCGCCGCGCCGGCGGGCATATTCCAGGTCTTCGAGAATTAGAACACAGGCGCCTTCCGCCAGTACGAAACCGTCACGCTGGGCATCGAAGGGCCGCGAAGCTGTCTTCGGGCTATCGTTACGGCAGGAAAGGGCACGGGCAGAGTTAAAACCGGCGACGCCTACCGGTGTGATTACCGCCTCCGTACCGCCGGCGAACATCGCCACGCAATCGCCCCTTTTTATCGTCTCATAAGCTGTACCGATGGCATCCGAACCGCTGGAACAGGCAGAAGTCGGACAGAAGTTAAGTCCCCGCACCCCCAGGTTAATGGAAATTTGCGCCGCTGCCATATCAGAAATCATCATCGGCACCATAAACGGGCTGACCCTGTCGGGACCTTTTTCAAGGAGGACTTTCATCTGCTCCGAAAGCGTGATTAAGCCACCGATGCCACTACCTACCACCACGCCGATTTCATCCCGGTTAGCCTCCGTAATCTGGAGACCGGATGATTTGAGCGCTTCCTGGCTGGCGGCGACGGCGAACTGTGTGAAACGGTCCATACGCCGTACATCTTTACGGTTTACATAGTTGGCGGGGTCGAAACCTTTCACTTCCGCTGCGAATTTCGTTTCGTGCTTGCTGGCGTCGAATTGCGTTATGTAATCTGCCCCCGACTTACATGCCATAAGAGCATCCCAGGTACTGGCGGTATCCAGCCCCAGCGGACTGATCATGCCAGTGCCGGTGACAACCACCCTTTTTACATCATGATTGGTCAAGCTGAAACACCTCCGAGAGACTGCAACAATTTGCTATGGTCAATCACGGTTAAGTATAATCAATGAGTGGTCGTACCGTCAACTTATGACATAACAGTCAATACCACCCCCGACCAGTTCTCCCCTGAATCTGCTGATAGCTGAAAGCTGATGGCTAATAGCTATATATGAAAATCTCTTTAGAAACACTCGGTTGTAAACTCAACCAGGCGGAAACCGAGGCGCTTACCCGCGAGTTCGCCGTAGCCGGACATGAGCTTGTGACCGGGGCACAGGACGCCGATATCTATATCCTCAACACCTGTACGGTCACCCATACAGCAGATAGCAAGTCGCGCCATCTTCTGCGGCAGGCACGGAGGCGTAATCCGAATGCTCTCATCATTGCTACCGGTTGTTACGCTGACCGCACCCCGCTGGAACTGGCGAAGCTGGATGAGGTCGACCGGGTCATCGGCAATGAAAGCAAGTCCGGCATTGTGGCGAGGCTTGAAGAAGAGGGACTGATTACGGAACCGGTTAATACCAGACCCGTTCCAGCCAGCGAGCTAAAACCGGGAATGCGTACCAGGGCTTTCATAAAAATACAGGACGGTTGCCGCAATTTCTGCGCCTATTGCATCGTGCCTTACGTGCGCCGTCAGGAAAAGAGCACACCAGTAGAGGAAATCATCGCACAGGTCAGGCAGAGGATAGCGGAAGGCTACCAGGAAGTAGTACTTACCGGTACCAGAATCGGGGCATATGACGCCGGGGGACTCAACCTGAAAGACCTTGTGGAACACATTCTCAAAGAGACGGAAATACCCCGCCTCAGGTTGTCCTCACTCCAACCGCGGGAAATCGCACCGGCTTTGCTGGCGTTGTGGCAGGATAAACGTCTCTGCCCACACTTCCACCTCTCCCTGCAGAGCGGTAATGCCGGTGTACTACAACGAATGCGGCGCAGATATACCCTTACAGAATACGAACTGGCGGTGGCATTGATACGCCAGATGGTGCCGGATGTCGCTATCACGACGGATGTCATTGTCGGCTTCCCTGGAGAGACGGACGTAGAGTTCGAGGAGAGCCTGGAGTTTTGCCGTGGTATGGACTTCGCCCGTATCCATGTCTTTCCCTTTTCTCCCCGTAAGGGCACAGAAGCATCGCAGATGCCGGGACAGGTACCTGAAAAAGTGAAGAAAGAGCGTACCCGGCAAATGCTCAATCTGGCAGTAGAGAGTGCCGCGCGGTTTCGCGAAAAATATACCGGAGCCACGCTGGACGTCCTCTGGGAGAAGGAAACCGGCAAAGGCGTGTGGTCGGGCATGACTGGCAACTATTTGAGAGTCTATAAAAAAGATAGTAAAGACCTGGGCAATAAAAGGGAGCGTGTGAAGCTGGAGCAATAGCATTAATTCAAGACTTAAAAGTCAAAACTGGTTGAGGTTGTTTATCAATGTCATTCCCGACCCCGTATCCAGTACGGGGCAAGCTTTGATCGGGAATCCAGACGTTTTCTCCTCAGCTCTGGATTCCAGCCAGAGTTTATCCTGAGCTTGACGAAGGGCTGGAATGACGAATTGCGTTACTAAATACTCTCAAAACTGGTGGGAACTTGATTCGGGGATATACTTTGAGCTTTGACTTTACGGTAGCGCCTACCGTTTATTTTTGAGTTCGGAGTTGTGTCCTGATTATTGCGTATTTACACTGGTTCCAGATTAAACGGTTGCGGGAGGATATATGACCGAAGTGCGTCATTTTCTGGAGACGTTTTTCAACCCGAAGAGTGTGGCAATAATCGGCGCCAGCCGTAATCCGAGAACCGCCAACTACTGGCTCACTGCCAACCTGGTAAACCTGAAATACCCCGGCAGGATATATCCCGTCAACCCCAATGCCACCGAATTACTGGGACTGAAATGCTACCCCAGCGTTAAGGACATAGAAGGCGAGGTCGACCTGGCGGCGATTTCTGTTCCCGCGCAATCAACGCCAGCGGTGGTCAGGGATTGTGTTGAAAAGGGTGTCAAGGGCATCGTTATCATCGCCGGCGGCTTCTCCGAGACGGGTGTTGAAGGGAAAAGCCTGCAGGATGAGGTAAAACGCCTGCTTAAAGATAGCGGCATCCGGTGCCTCGGTCCCAATGCCCTCAGCCCGCTCAACTCCGCGCTCGATTTAATCATCGGCTTCGGACCAACGGACAGACTTCCCCGGGGCAGGCTCTCGTTCATTTTCCAATCAGGTTTATACCAGCCGCGACTCAACTACCTGCTGGATGAAATGCACCTCAACCTTAACAAGCTCATCGACCTTGGCAACAAGATGGATATCAACGAGGTGGACGCGCTGGAGTATTTCCAACAGGACGCCAGCACGGGAGTGATTTGCATCCACATGGAGAGCATCGCCGGAGACGGGCGGCGGTTCTTCCGGTTGTTAAAAGAGATAACACCGCAGAAGCCGGTCATCGTGCTCAAGTCCGGCAGAACGCCGGCGGGGATGAAGGCGGCATCCTCCCATACCGGCGCCATCATCAAGTCGAGCGACATTGTCTTCGATACCGCTTTGAGACAGGGGGGCGCCCTCCGGGTACAGGGGCTGGACGAGTTCTTCGACCTGGCGAAGGTCTTCGAATACTACCCGCCTCTAAAAGGCAACCGTATCGCCATCGCCAGTTTTTCCGGCGGGGAAGGCGTTATCACCACGGACTTCTGCCATTTCAACGGGCTGACGATTGCGGAACCGACTTCTGAATCCGTAAAGAAACTGCACACCATCTTCCCCTCCTGGGAAATTCCCGCCAATCCTTTTGATACTGGTGTCAGCAGTCAGTTCAACCCGGGCATCGATGTGGTCTCGGTTTTCGCTGATACGCTCGCGGATGACCCGAATGTCGACTGCCTGGCATTACAGATGGGTGGACCGCCCCAGCTAGCAGGTATGGCGCCACTCGAAAGAATAGAGAAGGTCGTAACGTTCTACCGTGGTGTGGTGAGCCGGGGTAAAGCAGTTGCACTATGGACTACCGACCCACGAAGTACGAAAGATATGGTTGATGCGCTTGAAGCCTCCCGGATTCCCGTCTACCCCTCTGCGGAGCGGGCGGTGCGGGCGCTGGGAGCGCTGTACCGGTACGGGCAGGTAAGAAAGCAAGCCAGCGGCGGATAAGGTGCTATCTCTTCTCACCGGCTACAGCCGAAACACTCCGCATCCCAAACCCGAACAGCAGGCTGATGACCACCATGCCACCACCCACCACCCCGAACGCGGTTTGATAGTTGTAGGCGCCCACCAGCAGACCTCCCACCATCGGACCGGCAGAGTGCCCGATGTCCATCACGCTGGAGAGTATCCCCAGGGCACTCCCGTGCCTTGAGACGCGGGACAGGTCCGCCACCAGCGCCGCACTGGAAGCTGTGACCGTAGCCAGCCCCAGTCCGAAGAATCCAACCAAAACCGCCAGCAGGAAATAGTTCGTCATATGTGTGATTGTTGCCAGGGTGATGCCGCCTACAATCAACCCGATGACTAACATCAGTATCCTGCCGTATTTGTCCGAGAGTCGTCCCATCACCGGTTTGGTGAACGCCGCTACGATTACCTGTATCGTGAACAGTAAACCAATTTCGATTGCAGAAAAGCCGACCTTCTCGTTCAGGTAAATTGGAAAATATACCTCCAGAAAACCGAAGGCAAAATACTGTACCGCTTCCACCAGGCTGGTCGCTAGAATGCCACGGTGGGTCAGCAAAGTTCGCAGGTCTTTCCGAAATTCGCCCCAATCTCGCTTCGGGCTTTGTATTCGAGATTCTCCCATTCTCCTGATAAAAGCCAGCCTGATAGCGGCCGCCAGCGCCAGGACGCCGAAGATGCCGGTTACCAGGAAAACCCAGTGAAAATCAGTGCCGAAAATCAGCGCGCCGCCGATAAATGGCGCCACGAACCGTCCCACCATTGTCGCCGATGAATACCACGCCATGCGCTCCCCGCGCCTCTCGTCAAAACTACTTGCCACCGCCGCCATTGCCACCGGTCCCAGTATTGCGGTCGCCAGGCCGTGGTAAATACGCACGGCAACCAACTGCCCGGGGGAGCCGACCAACAGGTAAAGAAAAGGTGCGGTCGCGAACACGATAGCGGCAGCGACTAACATCCGCCGCCTTCCGAAGACATCGGAGAGAATACCCGCCGGGAAACTGACGATAACACCAACAACCGTGGATGCCGCCGCGATAAAACCAACCGTCGAAACCGGCACGCCAAGTGTGCGGATAAAAAGCGGCAAGACCGGGTTCTTCGACATCGTGGAAGAGGCAATGGCAAGTCCGCCCATGATACAGAGCAGGAGAAAAGGTGAAATCCTGATTTTCATTTTATCCTTAAACGAGATGTGCTCGTGTAATTTTAACCCGAAAAAGGTTCACTTTCAAAACTTACCGGTTTGCGGAAAAAAATCAGCAGGAATATAATACTGGAAATCTGAGTGGAGTAAAACATATGAAATGGATAACCCGTTCGCACGTGCATGTCGACCGCGTCGCCTGCCCCTGGCTCATTCTGCGCTTTATCGATAACGAGGCGGAGTTCCTGTTCGTTCCGTCCAGCCAGGTGAAAAAAGTCGCTGCGGAAACAGGTGCCATACCCTTCGATGCGCCGGAGGCCGAGTTGAGCCACCACGAAGGCCGCTGTTCGTTTGAATCCATTATGCTCAAATACGAACTGAAAGACCCCGCGCTGGCACGGCTGGCGAAAATCGTCCATTGCGCTGACGTGACGCCTGATATCGATAAAGACCCGGTGGCGCGTGGACTGGAAGCGGTCGCTGTCGGCTACGGTTTACGTTTCCCGGACGACGAAGAGAACCTGGCGCACCAGTTCGAGGTTTACGACGCGCTGTATGCCTGGTGCCGTCTGCAGGTAGCAAAAGGTTAGCCAATCCGCAGGCCGGAGTAGTTGTGCTCGTGCAGGCTACCACTTGCCAAGTTCTTCGAGAGTTTTAACGACACGCCAGGTCTCCGCGCTGACAGCGGTGCCACCCATTACGATGGCGACCGAGACAGCTTCCAGGATTTCGGCTTTAGTGGCGCCTGCTTTGACGGCGTCCTTTGTCTGCCCGATGGTACACCGTGTACATCCGGCTTGCATTCCCGCCGCCAGGGCAATCAGCCGTTTGACTTTCTGGCTGAGCGCGCCGTCTTTATAAACCTCTTTCCGAAAATCAGTATACAAAGACATAGCGGCTGGCAGTCCTTCATCGAACTTATCCCGGTATCTGGCAGTGTCATCGTAATACGGTACCTGGTTTTCCATAGAAACCACCTCCTGTAAATGACATTACGGACAGTGTAGCATTGTACACTCATAAGGTAAAACTCATACCAATCAGCTGTTAATAGTGAATAGTTTAATAGATGTCTGGTACTTTAGTATTACAAATTGGTTACATTTATGTTTTAATAGCAAGTTTTGATGTAAAATATAGGTAGGTTAATTGACAAAGTCTATAGCCTATGTTATAAGTAGCTGCCACAGAGTAAAGGCAGCGGAATACCAGTTGACTCTAACCATAGCATTGCAAGGCCATGACTGCATGGTGCTTGGATGTGATAGCCGAGGTACTTTTGGCGACGCCAGAGTTGCCCAAGCGGTTATCGATGTTATAATAAAGACTTCCAGGTCCGTTAGAAAATTATATTCGAGAAACTACTCGGAAGGAGCGTGACAATGCCAGAACAGCATGAGCCATTTGACGAATATGCTGACCAGTTCACAATAACAATCACGCCATTTGGAGCTAATTTATCTTTTGCTGTGACCGAAGCTCATCCATCGGCGGGTCGAGTACCGCAAGTCAGGACCTTAGGTACTATTCGGATGAGCGTTGTGCATCTGAAATTGATGGTAATTATGCTTCGGCGACAAGTTCTGCAAGTGGAGGGGCAGACAGGGATCAAGGCAGAATTACCAAACAACCTTCTAAATCAACTACAAATCCCTTTAGAGGACTGGAGTGGTTTCTGGAAACAATTGGAGAGTTAGCAAAATACGATGTCAGCCCATGACAGTTAGAGGTGGTTACATATGGATACGGTTGGTAACAAACTTGAAGCATCAGCATTTGTATCCAGTTTAAGGATTTCGATAATGCCGCAATCTGGGCCTATCATACGTACTCAGTATGTGAGTAGCCCGGGGATTATGTTTCAAGTACTTGGAACTATGGGAACGCCAGAACTGGAAAATCAAGAGTCTCTGATGGTATTCCCGATCCCGACTGATAGTAAAATAGCCGGCTGGCGTTTTAAGTCCATTATGTTGGTGCAGATTCTCCGCACTTCACAGGAATCAGTGGCTACTACTTGGTTAGAAGGTATAGCTGAGTATGGAGTCGCTAGTCAGGATGATAAAGCCATCGAAGACCTTGTGATCTCTTTGGGTGAATATCGGGAGTCTCTTGAGAACAGAAAAAAAGAGCTTGGAGATTCAGCCAAGAACGAATTAGAGTACCTCAGGAAACTCATGGAGCGTACATTATCAGAGCCATCTTGAAGGGAATCAAGGTGGATTATCAAGAACTCCGTAGCGCATTGTTATCTAAGGGTGGAACGACTGAAGATCGTAAGCATCATCATATCTTTTTCTTCGTAAATGTTGATGGTAAAAGCTATCGTGCAACGAAATTCTCACATAGTGCGAGGGGACAAATTAGCGCGCCACTCTTAAGCGCGATCGCAAAACAAATGCGACTTACCACAAGTGAATTGAGAAGTTTCGTTGATTGCACTCTTGCTCGAGAAGAATGGCTACAGGTATGGCGTCAGCGTGGGGTTGTTTAGGTCGGAATGAACTGTAACATGGATAATCTTTGTGAATCACACAGAAAATCCCACATGACCGCTGTTTGATTATTTGTACCATCGCACCTCAAGGGAGAAGGGACAAGAAAACAGCAGGAACTTATGCAATTAGGTATTAGTCTAGTGTCTCGTAAACGGCTTTACAATGGCTACCAACTTGTCACGGTAGCTTGAACCGAGGCGTGGCATGCCACCGTACTGTCAAGTCATTGGTGAGGCAGAGGACTAGCGTTTCACCGGGTTCCGGAACTCGCAGGGTACTCTTGTCTGGCAAAGACCGCAACCGACATTACCAAACCCGAGCTCTTCACGCATTGCCGCAAATTGCGTGCTCGTATACTCGAAGCACTGATTTTTATCATGCCCGGCCTCGGTAATGGCGCCTGCCGGACAGCGCAGGATGCAGGCTTTGCAACCATCGTTCAAGTAATATGTGCAATTAGAAAAAGCCGTGTTTGCCGTTCTCAGGCTGGGAGGCAGGGCGAGGTCGGTTACCACCGAACCGCACCGGTGGGCAATGCCTTTCTCCGTAATAAAGCCATCGGAGAGACTGAAAGTCCCCAGTCCCGCCGCATAGGCGATGTGCCTCTCCGACCAGTTGGAGTACGGTCCTTTCTCATTCCGCTCAGTTTTAAAAAACGGTCCGATGCCCGGCGCCACCGCCATATTGCCTTTCCCGGTGAGGGGTTTAACCACATACTCACGCAGGGCTTCGTTGAGCTTCTCGCCATACCAGCGGGTGTATGCCCACAGGAGACTCGGATGGGTCTTTTGATTGCGGTTGGACTTGCGTGTACCCTGGGTGACGGGCAAAATCCAGCTGATGACGGAGAGTGTAGAGGGTAATTCTCCAGGCTTCTTGTTGTAAGCTTGCGCCAGGGCTTCCCTCGGGGTGCGGTGCGAGGGCGCGATGATGGTCTTGTACTGCGTGAACACTGGGTCATCTCCGCCAGCAAAATGCACCAGCGGTTCATCGAAAATCACCTGCTCTACGTTATCCGGCATGCGGTTTAACGGACTGTTCCGCACGAACGTTTCAATTTCATTTACAATGAATCCAGCGGTATCCTTGACGTTAGCCGGGGACTGTTTCTGCATCATCTTCCCACTCCTTGTCTCCCATTGTAACCCGCGGGAAAAATCCCTGCAAAATACTCTAAGTTATGTACTGCTCAAAGGCACGGCGCATTTTATATGGCGCATGCGCTCTGTTATAATTATTTCATTACCAAGGAGGTACCGATGCCACGATTCGATGTCAACCTTTTCGCCAAAACAGTAGAAAAAATCAGGGAAAAAGCTATCGCTGAGGGACGCCTCCAGCACAACCCTCCGGATGACGTGCTGGAAAAAATCACCATGAAAGAAGAAGGCGTCAAGCGCACCAGATTTGGAGGTCTGGTGGCGCACGGTGAACCTACCTCCCGTGCCGCCGTGTTCACCAAGAATAGTGTGGATAACACCTTCGGGCAGGCCGAAATCGATTTGCTACAGCAATGCGAGAGCGTTCTGGCGGAAAAGAAACTCATTTCCGTAGACAGAGTGGTCGGCAACTTCAACAGCAAAACGGTCGTGCGGCTCACTGTGCCGGAGGAGTTCGCTCACACCGCTTTCGGGGGTAAAAACCTTTTCGCGGCGCCGCGGGGTGAGGTCGAGAAACCCGATTACGAAATCGTCTTTTTTAAAGATGATGGCTTCGAACGGAATAAAAACAAACCCCTCCCGGAAAAGGATATTACCATCCGCCTGGCAATGCTCGAAGACGGGCGCGTTATTAAAATAGTCCGCAACGGCAACTACATCGGCGAATATAAAAAGGGCGTTTTCGCGGCTGAAGATTGGGTCGCCAGGACACGCCGCGGCGGCATCTTCCTGCACACTGGCTTGCGTGAAGACTACCTGCAGTCCGTCCATGGTGAATACAAGACCACGCGCACCCTGCTCGCCGCCCTCAGCGCTAACGGCAAGACCACCCTCTCCAGCAAAGTCCTGGCACGGAAGGGCAAGGAAAAATCGTGGCTGGTACAGGACGATGGCGGCACTTTGATGCCGGATGGCTCGTTCCACGGCTTCGAGCAGGGCGGTATTTTCGTCAAGACAGAGAACGTCAGCCCGCACGACCAGTTGGAAATTTATTATGGTCTACTGAAGCCGGGAACATTCGCTGAGAACGTGGCAGTCACGGAAGACGGCGATTTCGACTTCTATAACCTGGAGGAAACCGCCAACGGGCGCGCCGTGGTCAAGCGACAGGACTTTATGCACGCCAGCCAGCACATCGATGTCGAACGTATCGATAACTTGATACTGATTACACGGGGACCTATCATTCCCGCTATCGCGCGCCTCACCTGTGAGCAGGCAGTGGCTTTTATGATTCTCGGGCAGGCGATGGAATCATCTGCCGGTGACCCGACGCGCGCCGGCACCATCCGCAGTGAGTTCTTCTACGACCCGTTTATGGCAGGAAACAAGGCGGAACACGCCAACCGCCTCTACGATATCCTCCAGGGTCTGCCGCACATGCACTTCTACCTGCTCAACACCGGCGGCATCGGTGAGGGCACCCGGTATATGGACATCCGGTTGGAGAATACACTGGGCATACTCGACTCGCTGATACGCGGCGGACTGGAGCAGGACTGGATGGAATCTATTTCCGGACTGGAAGTACCTGCGGCTGTGCGCGTCGTCGATGACATTTTCTTCCACCCGGAGATTGTGTACTCACGCGGCGAGTTCGAAAAGCGGCAGACGGAGCTTAACCGGTTCCGCCGCCAGGCAATCGAAGCCGTGGGTGACGGACTGCACCCGGCAATCCGCAAGGTTTTCGAGCACGTCCGATGAACCCCATGTAAATTGAGTAGTTTCAACCCCCGGGAACGGTTATTCCGGGGGCTTGTTTTTCCAGACAATCCGGGAAACAGCAGTGGCTAAAAAGGATAAAACCGAAACAAGACCTCCGGCGGTGACGGGACCTCTGGCTTTCTTTGCAGTGGTCCTGGGGAGTGCGACCTTCGGGGTGGTTACCGGGGGCGTCACCGGTATCATCGCCGGGCTGATACTCAGGGATGAGCTTTTCGGCTTCGGAGCGCTGGCAGGCGCCATGGGAGGTATGCTGGTTGGCTATCCTTTGGGCATCATCCCCGGCAACCTTTTGCTGAAAAAAATGGCTCAGGCTGGAAGGTTCGGTCCTGCTCAGTATTCCGTTCGGCTTTGCGGGTGCGGCGTTACCGCTGTTGCTGAGCGAGCCGTTAAATGTAAATGCCCTGACTTCACTGATAGTGTTTTTTATTTCCACGCCGGCGCTGGGAGCGGTGGGATTTTTCCTGGGACGGAAACGAAGCAACTAAGCAATCAGCAGTCAGCAATCAGCGGTTTACGGTTTACGGTTATTAGTTTACAGTGGGCGGTTTACGGTTGTTTTTTAGGTCACGCCAATAAGAGCATACTGTTTTTACAGAACACATATTATGCAATGGTGCCCGTGGAGTACATATTAAGGCGGAAAAGTCCACCAGTGCGAGATTAGCGCTCCGCGGATCGACCCCCTTAACATAGGTTTTTACGGTTTCTATGACATGTTTATCACGTCGACCCTCTTTGGATGTAACCATTCCGAAATACCTTTGGAAAAGTCTCACAATGTTGCTGTCGACTATCCATTCCGGTTTGCCGAAAGCTATTGACAGAACAGCACCTGCCACGTATTCCCCCACACCAGACAGTTTCGTAAGTTCCTCTCTATTCATCGGAACTTGAGAATCGTACTTTTCTTTTATCTCCTTAGCTACAAGCTTAAAGGCGGGGGAGCGCCATTTTAGTCCCAGCGGATACAGTATCTTTTCCAGTTCTTCGTCTTCGGCCTCAGCAATAGAGCCTATATCAGGATATCTATCAAATAGCTTGCTGAACACTGGCACTACTTGGTCAGCTTTTGTTCGTCTCAGCATGATTTCTGCGATCAGAACTCTGAAGGGATCATTCGTCCGTCTCCAAGGATAGTCACGAGCTGAGTTGCGGAACCATTCCAATAACCTGCTCCGAAGCTCATGAATCTGGTCAACTGGGGGAACGTCCTTTACGATATCTCTGACCATAGCTTTATCAATTGACCCATTATTGCTCTGGCAATAGCATTAGCCAGTAGTGGAGGCACCGCGTTGCCTACCTGTCGGAACTGTTCCGTTCTCTTCCCTTCGAACTTGAAGTTGTCAGGAAAAGACTGACACCGCGCTGCTTCCCTAACGGTAAAAGAGCGGCATTGGTTTATGTCTGGGTGAATGTAGTAGTGACCATCTTTGCTTATGTGCGCCATGATCGTAGAGGAAGGGCGATTCCACCATTGTACTTTGAATCTATCGATGAACTTATCAAGGTTTTGATGTGAAGGTGTTAGTTCTGGCTTCTCGCGGATGAGGTCGGAAAGAGTCGCAGCACCATTCCCATTCTTGTGATGTTCGATAAAGAATCTGTATCTCTGTAAGTCACTCGCCATATGTGTTCTGGCCCTGTGATTGATGAATCCAGGGGACCCACGCCTCATTCTAGCCTGGTAAGGAGTGACAGCAGGATGATCATATCCCCCATACCATTCGTCTTTCCCTTCACCAGGACTCAGGGCTGGCAAATCGCCGATTGCGCTGCTGACATCGTAACCCCAAGATCCTGAAGGTCGGGGTTTGAGTACTGCTTTAAAGACGTCTTTTACGTTGGCATTTAAATCAAGTAAGGACTTCTTGTAACCAATGAAAACGACCCTTTTACGTTTCTGTGGTATACCATACCGGCTGCTATCTAGAAGGTATTGACGGGGGTTCCTTGAATATTCGTCAAATGATGGGGCGATTTCGTACGAGGGAAAAACACCACGGAAATCTTCAAGCATCCTGGCAAATACTTTCTCACCTTCACTCTGGGCGGTCATTAAGCCGGGAACGTTTTCGAACACAAAAAAATCCGGCTGGATATGTTCAAGGATCCGAAGATAGTGCTCATATAGAAAATTCCTGCTATCTAACTCCATTCTATTGGGGTCGCGGGATCTTCCAACAACCGAATAAGGCTGGCAGGGAGGTCCGCCAACCACCACCTTTCCAGCCTGTGATGCTTGACACTGAACTCAGTCCTCGCCGAAATAAAAGCCATATTGTAAAAGCAATGCGGTTGCTAAAATCAGATATTTGTGATACTAATGTTATGATATGGTCAGAAGAAATTGGACACGCGAAGAACTGGTGCTTGCGTTCAATTTGTATTGCAAAACTCCGTTCGGGAAAATTCACATTCGCAATCCTGACGTAGTTGAACTAGCCACTCTAATTGGACGGACGCCCTCTGCTGTTTCTTGGAAACTCGCCAATTTTGCACGACTTGATCCGGTGCTAAAACAAAGAAATATCGTTGGCGCAACACATGGTGGTCGTGCCGAAGTACGAATTTGGGAGGAATTCCATAACAACTGGGAAGAACTTTCTTTCGAGAGTGAACAACTGTTGGCTAACTTGAAACACCTTTCAATTGAAAAAATTGTCAGAATTTGGCCCGATGACCCCGCTGTAGAAGGAAAAGAATCGGAGCAATTAGTGCGGGTACGAGTTAACCAGAATTTTTTTCGACAGATGGTTTTGGCAAGTTATGGCTATCGTTGTTGTATAACAGGTCTAGCTGTCCCAGAGCTATTGAACGCAAGCCATATTGTTCCGTGGGCAATAGATATAAAGAATCGTCTAAATCCCAGGAATGGGGTCTGCCTCAATGCGCTGCACGACCGAGCTTTTGATAGAGGTTTAATAACCATTACCACTGATTATGAAGTAAAAATGTCAAAGAAGTTAAAGGCGCCTTCTAATGATGCAAGTTCATTTCTCTTGTTTAAATATAATGGCATCAGAATTAGACCCCCAGACCGATTTGCTCCCGATGTCAATTTCTTAATATATCATAATGAGAATGTTTTCCTGAAGTAACCCAATAACAATCTCCCAGGAACGTGCATACTCCTTCGTCCTGTGTGTGAGAGCAATCCGCGGACTCGTCTGTTACGCAGATTATTGATTTCAGATATTGTGATACCTTCCCTGATGTAGAACTCGTCCGCTTTCTGGAGATCCTCATCTTTCCGCAGATATACTTGAAAAAAGGAATCTATCTCCGGCTGGCCGACAGGTCGAATCTTCACTGGCACCTCTAGAGCTACCAGCTTGTTGCCCGCATATCTTTCGCGTGCTTCGTCCAGTCTATCGCCAAAGAGTCCTTCATTTAGCTGTGGAGTACCGGATGGCATCAGCAACTTCATTCTTTCCGCGTCAGGCATAGTTACCGCGTCTTCAAGAAACTCCATCAGGGAGTCAACGGACCTGTCTTTCCAAGGGCTATCGCTCCAGTTCTGTTTCTTTGCTATCTCACGGAGAGTCGAGCTATCCAGGATTGTTAATGAAGACTTGCTGGCAACCTCCACGACAAGCATATCTTTGATGACAGGAAAGAAGTAATGAATTATCACAGAACGAACTATGGCATCATGGTCAATTTCCTCAGATGGGAATGGTATGACAAGTGAAAAGCCCGGTTCTTGTTTCCTCGATACCCCAAATTTGCTCTGGAATGCTTCTATCTGTGTTCTGTCTTCAATAGGTGCATAACCCGGCCCAGAAAAATATCCATAGTAGTCGTACCAAGCTCCGTCCATGACATGCGTCTCGAGCAGGGCTTTGCCAAGCAGCAACTCACGTTTATCATCATACCTTATGGTGAATCCCCAGAAAGTGCGAAGCATTGACGCAACATGAAAAGATGTCTTTCCAAGTCCCCATCTCCCCATTCGATGTCCTGTTTTCTGCGATTTCCCCTCGCACCACCAGAAGTTATAATAGTTTCCGCTGCCAGCCGCCGCTATCTGTTCTCTACTTATCGACCCATCCAGACCAGTTGTACCGAAATCTTCAATCGTCAGAAAATGAACTTCAGACGCAGTCGAATATCTAGCTGGGAGCAAACCGCTGCTCTGTATGTGGGGTAGCAGTTCCTTATAGTAGACGTCATCGTCTGACTTTTCGTGTGTGCCAAACAGGAACTTCACACGAACCGGGTGGTTATTTGGCAATCTCGCGTCCAGCGAGTTCTGGATTACCTCACGGACAACTGAAGTGGCTTTATCAATATCACCTACGTTAAAAAATTCAGCTTCGTGAGGACTGCGTTCAAGTTCACCTTCGGTTAATTTTCTGAACTTCCACATAATCTACTCCGTTGTATTGGTGCTTTTTGCCTGGTTTTCCGATTATACACCCATTTGTGAAAATTAGTGAAGTAATTCCCTCTCCCCCTTGACACCCCTCCCCTTTCGTGTTATCATCAGGTAAAGTTTCAGGAAATAATACCAGAAAGTTTTCATGTAATGTTACGGATTACCGCGCTCGCCAGACAGTCCGGCGCTACCATTGATGAAATACGGTACTTAGAGACCAAGGGGTTCATAAAATCACAGAGAATAAAAGTCAAAACAAGAGAGGTGAGGCAATTCCCGGAAGCCACCGCCCGCATCGTGGAGATTATCATCAAATACCGGCGGCAGGGCTTCACCTGGAAAACCGCCTATGAAAAAGCCCGGCAGGAGATTGACAAGCCTTCATTATTTTAAAGATAGCCTTCAGCATTTAGCGGTCAGCCGTTAGCTTCTAACCGAAGTTTTACATGATAGCTGTTTGCTGATAGCTGAAAGCTCAAGGAGGTATTCATGGCAAAGGTAAAACTGCATACCGGTCCCGGGGTCTTCGAGGTGCTCTCCCACGTCTGCCGCAGTCCGCAGGAAGCAATGAAGCAGTTCGTGGAAAACGCCGCGGATGCTATCGAGCTGGTGGGTACGGAGGAAGGAGAGGTCCTCATCAAGCTGACCTACCAGACAGTGGGGAGCAACGGGTCGACGGTGCGCGTACTCAAAAGCATCGCCATCCAGGACACCGGTGTGGGGATGGACTCGCAAAAAATGCGCCAGGTGCTCCAGCAAATCGGTAGTTCGGAGAAGCTGAACTCTGCCCTGAGGGGTGAGCAAGGCATCGGTCTGCTTGCTTTCGCGCTGATTGCTGAAGAACTGCACCTCGCCTCGACTACGACTGAGGGGGCGCCATCGAGCTGTCTCGTACTCAAGCGGAAATGGCTCAAGAGCGGGCATGCCGAAATTATCCGCAACTGCCCCGACCACAAACACACCGACCGCGGCACCGTGGCTTACCTCGATGGTATCCTGCCGGAAATCGCGCCACAGCTCTCCAAGGAGCGCATCAAGGAATACCTGGGACAGCAGTTCGCCAACGACCTGCGCAGTAACATGTACTCGCTGGCAATCTCCGATGACCATACCTTCGAGCAGATTCATCCCCAGCGCTTCCGGGGAGTCAAGGTACTCTCACAGCACTTTTCTGTCGAGCGTGCCGGGTCCGCCTACGTTGAGCTTTATGTCCTGCCATGGGAGATGACAGATGCCAGCATCAGCCTCTACGGACGCGGCGGCACCCGCATCAATGCCCTCACCGACCTGCAGACGTTTAAAGTCCTGCCCTGGACAGACCAGCGCCTCGAAGGTTACATCCGCTACGACCGGTTGAAGCGGACGGCGGACAAGACGGCTGTGGTCCAGGACCAGGTCTTCGGCTCGTTTGTGCAAACCCTACACCAGATAGAACCGAAGGTGAAACAGTTCATCGAGGAAGTGAGCGCGGAATCACAGGAAAAACGGTTCACTGTAATCCTTCAACGGGCGGGCAAGCTCATCGATAAGTTCCTGCGCTACCGCGAGAAAGGATTACTGGAGAAGCTCGGGATGGGTGGGACGGAAGCCAAGGGCAACGGACACGAGCATAGACCGGTAGAAACACCGGCTTTCGTTCAGGCAGAAGCGCCGCAAGCAGTACGCACTGTTCCCCGTCCGCCCAGCCGCGCCCCGAACATCAAAATCGCGGCTCCTTCCCAGGAGAAATCAATCTACCGTAGCTGGTACGACCCCGGCGAGGGCGTCATCTGTATCAACCGGGAGCACGCCGAGTTCCTGCTCTCACAGCGCGAGGACCGGCGATGTCTGCGCTACCTGTTTTATGTCTGGATGAAGGAAACATTGCTCCAGGAATACGGCGAGCAAGCCGCAAAAGTCGCCGATGAGATGGTCGGGTTGCTGGCAGAAGCGGAACCATTACTCAGGTAACACCGACGCAAACGGGATACCCCCTCTCCTGCCCCCTCCTTCATTCTCCGGGAGGGGGCAAGTTTTTATGGAATCATGCATCGCGACACATCGGGACACGAAGCGTGAAAACCTTTGCCCCTTTTTGTCATTCCCGGCTTGAACGGGAATCCAGATTTACCACCCCGCCCGGAGATTGCCGCACCTCTACAGAATCGAGATTCGCAATGACGATTAAGGGTCTTTTTTTGTTTTCATACTGAGCACATTTGAGGGTGTATGCTTTTATTTTTATTCCAAACAGCTCTCAAGGTGGCACTAACTCGGAGCCCGTAGGGCGGGTGAAACCCACCGACATCATCCCCGCGCAGTTTGCTGGTGGGTTTTATCTCAACTCCGTCTCGACTTCACCCACCCTACACTTGACCGCCATCTTGAATGCAAATTGGAATTAGTAATGGCCCAGGCGCGGACACAAAAATGCTATACTTCAGCGCACATAACTTTAATATTCAGGAGGGATGAAATGGACTATAAAACTTTAAAATATCAGCCTGGTGCGATAGCGCGCGTAATTCTCAACCGTCCGGAAAAACTCAATGCCCAGAGCTGGACGATGCTCAACGAGATGGACCACGCCTTTCACGCGGCGGTGAATAACCCGGAGGTGCACGTGATTATCTTATCGGGGGAGGGGCGGGCTTTCTCCGCCGGACATGACCTCGATTCCAATGAACAGGTTGCCGACCACACAAAGCGCACCGAACCGCTCACGCCTTTTGAAAGGTCCGCGCTTAACTGGGATATCTATGTAGCCAGTCACCTCCGCTGGCGCGACCTGCCCAAGCCGACGATTGCCATGGTGCACGGCTACTGCATCTTCGGCGGGTGGATGATTGCCTCCGCCATGGACTTCATCTTCGCCTCCGAGGATGCCCTTTTTACTCCTACCTATGGCGATTATTTCACCACATCGTGGGACCTGGGAGCGCGTAAGGCAAAAGAAATACTATACGAAAACCGGTTCATGACCGCCCGCGAGGCGATGACCTGGGGATTCGTTAACCGTGTCTATCCGGCGGCAGACCTGGAAAAGGAGACCCTGGCGTACGCGGCGCGCGTCATCGAAACAGGGCAATTTTACACCCGTACCGTAAAATTCGCTATCAACCAGACGATGGACATGATGGGCTTCTCCACATCCGTTCGGGCAGTGGGTGAATATTTCCTCCGCGGCACGGATTCCACCTCCAGCCCCGGCAGACAGACCGCCGGCACACCGCAAGAAGGCCGGTTCCGTAATCTGACGGGGAGGGTGATGAAGTACCTGCAGGAAGACGGCAAGAAACCTCACCCGCACGGATTGCCGCCAGAATAACGGAGCGCGTGCCCATTGGTTCACGTATTTTCCGCATCGGCGCTAACAGGTCCCAAATCCATATGTGACGTCTGAATGATTTACGTATTACTGTTCAACAGTGTCATTTAATTACCGGCCTAACGAATCGTCATTCTCCGCAAAGCTTGTCCCGTACTCCGATACGAGGCTGTTAAAAAATGAGGCTATTTTTGTTTGGGGTTATGATATTGCTCTGCGGCTAATACCTTTGTCATTACTATGAAAATACTATTAACCACTCCAAAATGTCATTCCAGTGTAGGCTGGAATCCAGTATCGAATGCCAATGATTTTTCACTGTTGTTTCATGGATTCCGTATCAAAGCCTGCCCCGTACTTGATACGGGGTACGGAATGACAATAGGACAATAAGGGGTCTGCGACCCCTTACACCCCACGTCTCTAAACCCATATAGGTGGTATTATTATGC
>JAUYDN010000235.1 GCA_030691775.1 Dehalococcoidia bacterium | reverse complement strand
AGTATTGAAGACATTATAGGAGAGAGAGGGTGAGGTGTCAAAGCGAGGTGAATTGCCAGTGATTCACACCACTTCGTGCCGGGTGGGAGATTTGTCCCCCGTTACATTACCAGCGTAATAACCCTTGCCGCAATGCCACCGACCAGCAAAGCCGTAAACAGGTTAGCCGCCGATATCACCGCAGAAGCCTTCCAGCCGAACTCTTTTGCCAGGATGCCGATAGTGGCGATACACGGCAGGTACAAAATACCCACCAGCGCCAGTATGATAAACTGGGCAGATGTGAGGACAAGCGCCACGTTGGTGCCGTAAATAGCTACCAGGGTGAGCAGTATCAACTCTTTCCTCACTACCCCGAAGATGAGCAGTATCCCCGCGATTACCGGCAAGCCGAGCCAACCGACAGTGAGGAATGACAGCGCGTTATTGACCGGTTCCAGCACCCCGAAAGCGTACAACCCCTGCACCAGCGCCGTACCGATGATATATAGCGGCATTACCATGTAGACCAGCGACCTGGTGCGCGACCACGTTTGCCTGGCAACTACCGATAACGAGGGTGTTTTAAAGGAGTGTATTTCCATTATCAATCCGGGCGTATCTCCGGGAATAACACGCAAAGCGACTTTGACCGCAGTGAACATAATGAGCAGGTCGATAGCGTACAACGCCAGTGCCCAGCCGGTACCGACAAAAGCGGCTACCAGCCCCAGAATTACAATCGTCCGCGCCGCGCAGGGCGCGAAGGTGATAGCGAAAGATGCCAGCAGGCGTTCCCGCCGCGTTCCCATAATCCTGGTCGTGTAAATGGCGGGTACGTTGCATCCGTAGCCGAGAATCAGCGGTATAATGGACTTACCGTGCAGTCCCATCTGGTGCATGGCGCTATCCATCATAAAGGCTACGCGTGTCAGAATGCCGGAGTCTTCCATTATGGCAAGCATCAGGTAAAAAGGAATGACGTAGGGTATTACGAGGGTCACGCCGGCCACAAATCCTCCGAAGATTCCGTTCCAGATGATACTCCACACAGGACCATTTATTACCGGGTTGACATTCTGGAAAAAACTGAAAACGTTCGAAAGCAAGGTCGACAGGTAGTTCCCGACGGTGAACGTCCAGAGAAGCAGTCCGACGATTACAGCGAAGGACATGATATACCCGAAGACTTTTTGTGTGGTGAGGCGGTCGAGCCGGTCCGCGAGTGTGATTTTCACCGCCGCCTGGCTCTGGACGTCCCGGGCAATTTGACTGGCAAGCACATACCTCTCCGAGGCGACGATAGCGAAGCGCGGTTGCTGGTAGGTGTTCTCCAGTTGTGCCGCCATGTCATCCGCGGTCCGGAGAGCGTTCTCTGATTTCTCCCCGACCAGTTCCTTTATTTTTGTATCGCCTTCGAGCAATTTTACCGCCACGAACCGGGCAGGGTACTCCAGTTCAAGACGTTCGGTTTCAATCAGTCTGGCAAGGTCGCCGACCTGTGTTTCAATCCCATCACGGAATACCAGCGGTACGGTTATTAATCCCTGCTTACGCTGGGCAGTTTGCACTGCTTTTTCGATTAGTTCCGGTATACCCTGACCTCTCGCCGCTACCGTCGGCACCACGGGTGTGCCGAGCATTGTTTCCAGCTTTTTGGCATCGATAGCGATGCCTTTCTCGGTCGCGATGTCCATCTGGTTGAGACAGACGACCATCGGCAGACCCATTTCCATCAACTGCAGGGTGAAGAAAAGGTTACGCTCCAGCACAGGCGCGCCGATGACGTTGATAATGACATCCGGTTTTTCGTAAGCGATATATTCCCGGGTCACCAGTTCCTCCAGTGAGAACGTGGACAGAGAGTAAATTCCCGGCAGGTCCACGATGGTAATGTCGTAACCTTTGTGGTGCAGAAAACCCTCGGCGCTTTCCACGGTTTTGCCGGGCCAGTTACCGATTGTCTGGTGAGAGCCGGTCAACTGGTTGAAAATGACGCTCTTGCCGACGTTCGCATTTCCAGCCAGGGCAATGGTGATGGGTTTACCCTGTCCGTTACCATGCTTGCGGCCCTTTTTCGGGGTTGCAGGATGACAGGATGTCAGGTTTGCCACTTCACCCCTCCTTCACTTCACCGGCAGTCTTCTGGATAAAGATATTGGAAGCTATTTCATCGCCGAGGGCGAGCTTGGAGCCGCGCACCGCGATTTCTACGGGTCCCTTTAGAGGCGCCACGCGGACAACACTCACTTTCGTGCCCGGGGTCAGTCCCAGGTCGAGGAGCCTGCGCAGGACCTTGTTATCGCCGCGTATAAAAGCTACCTTACCTTCTTGCTTCTCTTTCATCGCGGACATCGAAACGAGGTTGGTTTTCCGGGTACCCGCCTTATCCAGACTCTCGCCACCCCATTGCCGGCACTCATCACAGCTGGAGAACCTGAAATTGCAGGCGGGGATGACCTTCTCATCGTCCGGGCATTTGCTCGGGGCTTTCAGAGTCTGGCACATAGCGCGGGCGGTCTCATCGGAAAGAACGTGCTCCATCTCACAGGCTTCTTTGTGCACCTTATCGTTACCGATTTTGAGGACGTCATGCAGGAACCGCTCCAGTAACCGGTGTTTGCGGGTCATTTTTTCCGAGATTTCAAAACCTTTTGGGGTCAGGGTCACACCCTGGTAGGGCGAATAGTTCACATAGCCGTTATCGGAAAGTTTTCTCAGCATTTCCGTGACACTGGCGGGCGCAACATTCAGGTGTTTGGATATTGACGTGGTAGAAGCCGTCTTGCCATCCTCGGTGAGGGTATATAAAGCTTCCAGGTATTCTTCGGTGCTTGTGCTCATCTCTTACTCCGCTCCATTTTAGGCATTCCTAATATTTAGGCACACCTAAATGTTAGCAGGCTGTTCTCGCTGTGTCAAGAGGGATTGTAAAAATATTTCAGGCGTAATCGCCTATCAACTGGTTGTGATGTTTGGAGTGGACGCGTGTCAATCCCGCGCGGTTTCTTGTTTACGCCACACCGGTTGGATTGACCATTACGAGTGTTGTTGGTTACCATCACGCGGTATGTTAGTATCCGATACCCCCGGACGATGAACTCGCCGATTTAGAAGAGGGGACGATCAAGAGCATCACCGGACACCCGCTCGGAGGACTTTATCAGATTCATCTCGACGACGGTTCGATGATACACCTCCAATCCGGCATGGGCGCCAGGCAGTTCGCGAGTGCCTACGGCTCACTCAGCGATGCGATAGGTAAAAGAATCAGATACAAGGCCGATGACTTGAATGTGCTGAGTTATTTCGAGCCGGTTGAGGATAGTGATGCTAGCCAATAATACGCTGGGCGTTCTTCTTGAAGGTGCTGACATGGAGTCCGGTGCTTCCCTTTTCTTTTTTCTCCAACTCCTCAATGTGGCTAGTGTAGTGTCTCCGAAATAACCTGACAATTACACATGGAGTGTGGTGCCACGGACGAAATATGAAAATGATGGTTGCAAAGGGTGGGAAAGCAAGATGACTGCCAACTTGCACAAGGGAGTTGAGAGGGGCTGACGCCCCTCTCGAAATAGTTCTTGCCCCTT
>JAUYDN010000219.1 GCA_030691775.1 Dehalococcoidia bacterium | reverse complement strand
TGCACAAGGGAGTTGAGAGGGGCGTCAGCCCCTCTCAAAATAGTTCTTCCCCTTCTCTGCGGAGAAGGGGCAAGGGGATGAGGCGCTGTGTAAGAACTGGCATCTTTTATTCAGAATTGTAAAGCTGTTATTGAGACACTCCATTAGCTAAGAACTGATGGCTCTCAATTTCTGGGTTGGTTCTGGAGGTCACATTGAGCACGAAGACGGAAACGGGACTCATTGAAATCAGGTGGCACGGGAGAGGCGGACAGGGCGCCGTTACCTCGGCGGAACTGCTGGCGCGGGCGGCCATCGACGAGGGCAAATACGCCCAGGCTTTCCCCGCTTTCGGACCGGAACGGCGTGGCGCGCCAGTGATGGCATTCGACCGCATCGATAGCCGCGCCCCGATAAGGGTACGCGCTGAAGTCCGCCAGCCGGATGTTGTCATTGTCCTCGACCCCACACTCCTGCGCGTCGTCAAGGTCACGGCCGGTCTCAAGAACGGCGGCTTGCTCGTTATCAACACCAGTAAAGACTTTGAAGCTATCGAGAAAGATTTCGGCAGTAACTGGAAACTGGCGCTCGTGGATGGGAGCCGCATCGCCCGCGAGGTGCTCGGAGTTCCCATTGTCAACACTACCATGCTCGGTGCTTTGCTCAAAGCGGTACCCATCATCCGGATGGAATCGCTCCACGAGCCATTGGAAGACCGGTTCGGTCGTCTTGCGGAAAGAAACTTCAACGCCATGAAAAGAGCTTTTCAAGAAACCGCGGTAAAGGAGCAGGTCAACTGATGAAATCGGAAGCTGAACTTACCTGGAAAGACATGGAAATCGGCTGTATTGTCACCGAGCCGGGAAGCAGTAAATACTACCGGACGGGTGACTGGCGCTCACAGCGTACGACCTATGATTTCTCCCGGTGTATCAAGTGCGGGGTATGCGCAATGTACTGCCCGGAAGGCTGTATCAGTCCTAACGAACAAGGCAATTACGAGGCAGACCCGTACTGGTGCAAAGGTTGCGGTATCTGCCGGCGTGAATGTCCCACCGGCACCATTGCCATGGTGGATATGGAGGAATGATGGGTAAGAAAGTTGGCATGGAAGTCTCCCTGGCAATTGCCGAAGCCGCCAAAATGGCGGATACGGATGTGGTCGCCGCCTACCCCATCACCCCTCAAACTCACATCGTCGAGCGGCTGGCGGAGCTGGTCGCCAATGGCGAATTGGACGCCGAGTATATTCCTGTGGAATCCGAACACTCGGCGATGAGCGCCTGTCTTGGTTCGGTAGCAACCGGCGCCCGCACCTTTACCGCCACTGCCGGGCAGGGACTGGAGCTGATGCACGAAGTGCTTTATGTAGCCGCGTCAATGCGTCTGCCGGTAATTATGGTGGTAGCTAACCGCGCTTTATCCTCACCGCTCAATGTCTGGGGCGACCAGTCCGACCTGATGGCGGTACGCGATACCGGCTGGATTCAGCTAATCTGCGAGAACGGGCAGGAAGCCTATGATACCACCCTGTACGCTTTCCGCATCGGTGAAGACAAGCGGGTGCTCCTGCCAGTAATGGTACACGTCGATGGTTTCTACCTGACCCATGTTATCGAACCGATTGAAATCCCCGAGCAGGAAAAAGTCAACAAGTTCCTGCCGCCCTTTAAATATCCATTACCACTCGACCCCGATAAGCCGGTCTCGATGGGCGCATTCGCGCCGCCTATCCTCTATTCGGAGACCAAGAAAGCCCAGGAAGTCAACCTCCGTGCCTCTTTGCCGGTTATACGGGAAGTCTGGGACGAGTTCGAAAAGGTCTTCGGACGCAAGTACAAAGCAGTGGAAAGCTACCGCACCGAGGGCGCAAAAACCCTGCTCCTGACGCTCGGTAGTTTCGGTGAGACAGCGATGGCAGCAGTGGACAAACTGCGGGACGAGGGACAGGCGGTGGGTCTGCTTAAACTGCGCCTGTGGCGGCCCTTCCCGTTTGAAGACCTGAGAAAAGCGGTGGGTGACGCCGAACTGCTTATCGTTATCGACCGTGCGCTCTCGTACGGTGGTCCCGGTGGACCCGCTTTCTCCGAGATACGGTCGGCGCTCTATAGTGAAAAGAAGCGCCCGCGCATCCTCGGCTTTGTCGGTGGTCTCGGTGGCCGTGACCTGATGGTCGCCGAGTTCGAGGGCATGGTCAAACGGGCGCAGGAGATGAGACCGAAAGGGGCAGAAGAGGAATTCGAGATGTACGGGGTGAGGGAATAATGAAAAATCTGGGTATTTACGCGGCACGTTTGACACCCCCGGTAGAGGGATTCGCACCGGGGCACCGAGCCTGTATCGGGTGCGGAGAAGCCCTGGCGGTACGGCTTGCCTGCAAGGCGGCCGGCGAAAATATTATCATCGCCAATGCTACGGGATGCATGGAAGTCGTTTCTTCACAATTACCAGCCTCCGCCTGGCGCATACCGTGGATACACACCCTGTTCGAGAACACGGCGGCGGTAGCTTCCGGCGTGGAGGCGGCGCTCAAAGCCATGACACGAAAAGGAAAGATTGCCGACAGGGGCACCAAAGTCATCGCCATGGCTGGCGATGGCGGCACGAGCGATATCGGTTTACAGGCGCTCTCCGGTGCACTGGAGCGCTACCACGACTTTCTCTACATCTGCTTCGATAACGAGGCTTATATGAACACCGGCATCCAGCGCAGTTCGGCGACCCCGTTCGGGGCTTCCACCACCACCTCACCCGCTGGTAAGAAAAGCATCGGGCAGAAGACCTGGAAAAAGAATATGCCGGCAATTGCCGTGGCGCACAATATCCCATATGTCGCGACTGCTTCTCCCAGCTATCCCTTCGATATGATGGACAAGGTGAAGAAAGGGCTGGCGGTAAATGGTCCGGCATACGTTCACATACTCTCCGTCTGCCCCACCGGGTGGCGGTCCACCCCCGACCTTTCTGTCAGGCTGGGCAGGCTGGCGGTGGAAACGGGCGTTTTCCCGCTCTATGAAGTCGAGGATGGCAAGTACAAACTTTCTATGGATGTGTCACCCCTCCGCCCCCTGAAGGACTACATGAGTATTCAGGGACGGTTCCGCCACCTCTCCGAGGGGATGGTCAAGAAAATCGAAGACAGAGTGAGAAAAGACTACGAACAGCTTAAAGAGAGGTGCGCATGAAGCTGACGGCGCAGCAGTTAAAGAATAAGATAAAACCAATTCTGGGCAAAAATCACAACGACCCCGCCATGCTGGTATCCATCCTGCAGGACACCCAGACGGAGCTCGGATACCTGCCGCGGAAAGCGCTCGCTGAGATTCATAAAGAGCTGAATATACCATTAACCCAGGTGTATGGCGTGGCAACCTTTTTCAAGGCGTTCAGCCTCGAGCCGCGCGGCCGGCACCAGATTCAGGTCTGTATGGGTACCGCCTGCCATGTGCGCGGAGCGGAAAAAATCCTGGATACCGTTGAGCGTGAGCTGGGCATTATGCCGGGCGAGAATGATAAAGACCTGCGTTTCTCCCTGGAGACAGTCAACTGCGTCGGCGCCTGCGCTCTCGGTCCTATCGTAATTGTCGATGGCGATTACGCCGGCGAGATGAAGATTGATAAAGTAAAACCGCTCCTGAAGAACTATAAATAAGGCGAAAAACGGCTCACAGGCGGAGACGCTTGTGACACCAGAATACCTGGAAAGAGGAACAGGACATTGAAGAGGTTAAGTTCCCTGAAAGAGCTTGCAGGACTCAGGCAATCGATAGCAACGGTACGGGATACGAAGAAGCAGGTAGTAAATATCTGCGGCGGCACGGGATGTATCGCCCTCGGCGCTAATGATGTTATCAAGGCGTTCAACGAGGAAATCGCCGCGCGGGGACTTCAAGATAAAGTAGATGTCCGCGTCAGCGGCTGTCCCGGTTTCTGCGAGCGGGGCTCCATCCTCACAATCGAACCGCAAAACATTTTTTACCAGCGTGTCCGTCGTAAAGATGTGGCGGAACTGGTCCAGGCAACGCTCATCGATGGCAAGACTGTCGAGCGGCTACTTTACCCCGACCTGACAACCGGGAAAAAGGTCATCCGTGAGGCAGAGGTACCATTTTATACCAAGCAGAAACGGGTCCTCCTGGCACATAGCTCCCGGATCGACCCGCAGAGCATCGAGGATTACCTTTATTTCGGTGGTTACGCGGCACTGTCGAAAGCACTTTCCGCCATGAAACCGGAGCATATTATCGATGAGATGAAAGCCTCCGGTTTACGCGGTCGCGGTGGCGGTGGCTTTCCTACCGGTAGAAAATGGGAAACGACCCGCCATGCTCACGGTGATATTAAGTACGTCATCTGCAATTGTGATGAAGGCGACCCGGGCGCCTTTATGGATAGAAGCCTGATGGAGGGCAACCCGCACTCGGTGCTCGAGGGGATGATTATCGGGGCGTATGCCATCGGTGCACACGAAGGCTACATTTACGTGCGTAACGAATACCCCCTTGCCGTCAAGAACGCCCGCATCGCTATCGAGCAGGCGGAAGAATACGGTCTCCTCGGTGATAATATACTGGGTTCGGGTTTCAATTTCCACGTCAAGATAAGCCGCGGTGGCGGCGCCTTTGTCTGCGGCGAGTCCACAGCATTGATGGCATCGCTCGAAGGCGAAGTGGGTGAGCCGCGCGCCAAGTACGTCCACACCTCGGAAAAAGGGCTCTGGGACCGGCCGAGCAACCTCAACAACGTGGAGACCTGGGCAAATGTGCCCCAGATTATCAACAACGGCGCTAAATGGTTTGCGGGCATCGGTACGGCGGGAAGCAAGGGTACCAAGATTTTCTCGCTCGTCGGTAAAGTACGCAATACCGGCCTGGTAGAAGTGCCGATGGGCATCACCCTCCGTGAAATCATCTTCGATATCGGCGGTGGTATCCCCGGCAACAAGAAGTTCAAGGCAGTGCAGACTGGAGGTCCCTCCGGCGGCTTCATCCCGGAAAACCTGCTCGACTTACAGGTCGATTTCGATGAGCTGACCCGCGTGGGCAGTATGATGGGCAGTGGCGCCATGATAGTCATGGACGAGTCTAACTGCATGGTGGATATGGCAAAATACTTCGTCACCTTCCTCATGGGCGAGCTGTGCGGTAAGTGTCTGCCCTGCCGCGAGGGGATGAAACAGTTACATTACCTGTTGACCAGGGTCACCGGTGGTCTGGGTACGATAGAGGACATCGCCCTTATCGAGAGTCTCTGCTCGACGATGTGGGATACCAGCCTCTGCGGACTGGGCTATTCAGCCCCTAACCCGGTGATGACATCATTGAAATACTTCCGCGAAGAGTGGGATGCCCATATCGATGAGAAGCGGTGCCCGGCGAAGGTCTGCAAACCGCTTATTACCTACAACATCATGGCTAATTGCCCCAACTGCGGACTATGTGTCAAAGCCTGCCCGGTGCAGGCAATCACACCACGGGGTAAAAAAGAGCCTGTAGTCCTCGACCAGGTAAAATGCACCAGGTGCGGCAGTTGCTTCGATGTCTGCCGGCTGGATGCGGTGCTAGTAAAGTAGAAGGATGAGACCAATGGTAAAACTGACCATCGACGGACGTCAAACGGAAGCTAAAGAAGGCGCGATGGTGCTGGACGCGGCGCGGGCTCTGAATATCTATATCCCCACGCTTTGCGCCCACGAATCGGTATCAGCCTACGGCGCTTGCCGGCTATGTACGGTGGACATCACTACCAGAAGCGGGCGTAACCGCATGGTAACCTCCTGCCTCTACCCGGTGGAGGAAGGGCTGGCGGTCAAGACGACCACGGAAAAAATTGCGGCCCACCGCCGGATGCTCATTCAGCTACTGCTCGCGCGGTGTCCGGAATCGCCGGAGCTGAAAGCCATGGCGAAGAAGCTCGGGGCGGATGATACACCATTCCCCAAAGAAGACCCCGCCAAGAACCATAACTGCATCCTCTGCGCACTGTGTACCAGGGCTTGCGATGAGGTGGTAGGACAGTCAGCTATCAGCTTCGTTAACCGGGGCGTGGCACGTGAAATGGCGATTCCGTTTTACAACGACTCGGATGCCTGTATCGCCTGTGGTTCGTGTTTCTACATCTGCCCGACCAACGCCATCCAGATGACGGATAAAAACGGCAAGCGGCGTTTCGTTATGCCGCACAACACCATGGAGTTCGAGCTGGCGCAATGTGCGCAGTGCGGCCGTTATCACCTGCCCAAGAGACAAATTGCCTGGATGGCAAAGAAGTCCGGACAGCCACTCGAGTTCTTTGCCAGGTGCATCAGTTGCCGTGAAGAGGTCAGGCTTTAAATAGCTATTAATTGTCAGCTACCGGTAACAGCTTTTAGTGTAGTGTCTCCGAAATAACTTGGCAATTACACATGGAGTGTGGTGCCACGGACGAAATACAAAAATGATGGTTGCAAAGGGTGGGAAAGCAAGATGACTGCCAACTTGCACAAGGGAGTTGAGAGGGGCTGACGCCCCTCTCAACATAGTTCTGCCCCCTTCTCTGCGGAGAAGGGGGCAAGAGCCTGCCCCGCACTTGATGCGGGGGGATGAGGCGCTGTGTAAGAACTGGCATCCTTTATTCAGAATTGTAAAGCTGTTATTGAGACACTCCATTAGCCGCAGTCCGAACGGAGCCTATCTCCCCCTGAATTCAGGTGGAGGCTGCTTGTTCAGGAATGCCTGTACGCTTGCCTGGTGGTCCTCCGTAGTAAAGCATATCCTTTGTGCCCAGCTCTCGAGATCAAGCTGTCGGGTCAGTTTGTCCATAAGACCGCGCCACACCATCTTCTTGGTCAGTTCCAGGGAGTATGGTGGTTTTTGGGCAATTCTGCTGGCAAGCTCCATCGCGGTTTCCATCAGTTGAGCACCGGGCACCACTTTGCTTACAATACCCATTTCCTTTGCCCGACTGGCATCGATGATGTCTGCTGTATACATCAATTCAAAGGCGTTGGAGATGCCCGCCACCAGGGGCAGAAATAGTGTCAGTCCCGCGTCAGGTACAAGCCCCCGGTTCACCTGTGCCACGCAGAACCGGGCCTCATCTGAAGCGATTCTGATATCACAGCTCAATGCCAGAGAAAAGCCGGCACCTACGCAGGGACCATTGACAGCGGCGATAATCGGTTTGTTCAACGAGGGGAATGTACTGCCGTATGGTCCTATTACCTCGAATTGCTCGAACCGCTTAGGTGTTGCCGTGACCGTCCCGCTACTGCCTGGCAACATCGATACGTCTGCCCCTGAACAGAACCCCCGCCCGGCTCCGGTGACAATTACCACGCGTGTGTCATCATCCTGAGCGAGGTCTTTGCACACCTGCACGATACTTTTCGATAAACCACGTGTCAACGCATTGAGTTTACGAGGCACGTTAAATGTGATAACGGCGATATTGTCTTTCTTTTCCAGTAAAAGGTCCTCGTACTGCATGCGGTCAATCCCTCCATCGATTTTAATGAAACCTGTTCAATACTTTAATCTTTTCATACTACGAAAGCAATTTGCGACTATTTTTAACAGCGTTCGTGTTTGGTTGAAATAGATTACCTGCGACATCACGAAGCATAAAAAGTACCTGTTCTTCCGATACGACTCCCTCCCTCTGGCAATCTTAACGCGGAAAGTCGGCAAGAATCATTCGGTACCGTAAACGAGAGGGCAAGCTCTGAGACCAACGAAGGGCTGGTAGTAGTATTACTTTGAAAGGCTATGCTGTAATGCTGACGCATTCAGGAAAATAAACCTATTTTGGGCGAGAATGGCATCAATATTTGATGACCGCCTATTATTACGTAGAGCACTAAGTACTTCTCACCCAATTCAGGGTCCAAGGTTTGTGGATAGCAGGGGTATGAGGGGGCGCAGCCCCCTCAAGAAAACCAACTCCCTTCCCCGCGGGAAGGGACCAAGGGATGGGGCGTTGTGT
>JAUYDN010000095.1 GCA_030691775.1 Dehalococcoidia bacterium | reverse complement strand
TGACAATTACACATGGAGTGTGGTGCCACGGACGAAATATGAAAATGATGGTTGCAAAGGGTGGGAAAGCAAGATGACTGCCAACTTGCACAAGGGAGTTGAGAGGGGCTGACGCCCCTCTCGAAATAGTTCTTGCCCCTTCTCTGCGGAGAAGGGGCAAGAGCCTGCCCCGCACTTGATGCGGGGGGATGAGGCGCTGTGTAAGAAATGGCATCTTTTACCTGTACTTGGCCAGGTACAAGTATTCAGAATTGTAAAGCTGTTATTGAGACACTCCGCTAGCACCTTACAATCCTTAACTCAATGTTTACAGGTTCGGCTACCAATCATCTATGACTTAACGCCATTGGAACAAGTGTTCTATTGCGGGTAATTATAACAAGTATGTGCCACACCAGCAAGGGGATTCTGTCGTAGCGCTGAACTCTAGTTACTTTACTTTTTTCGGGGAGTTCGCTTCTTCTATATACCCCCGGTCTCCCCGTCCATATCGCCAGATACAAAAAAGCCCCAGCGAATAACGCTGGGGTCAAATTTGAATCTTGGTGGAGACGGGGGAGAGTTGAACTCCCCGTCCAGAAGAGACCGCCCAGAGTATCCTACAAGCTTAGTCAGCTCTTTATCTCGCCCGACAGACCTCTGCTGACCGAGTTCCGGCAGGTCAGCCGGATTTTGCTTTCGCTACCCATACCGGCGTCAGGATAGCGGCACCCCGACTTTTCTTCGCCCATTCCTGGCCCGCCGGGGTGGGGCCGGGGTGGACGTGTCGCTTAGTTAATTAAGCGGCAACTAATACTGGTTCTTCAGCATTTGTGTTTTGCCACCTGATTTACGAGGTTGATGGCACCTCAGCCTGCAACTCTGTAGCCAACCTCCCCTGTCGAACCACGCGTCCCCATGCGCTAAAAGACAGGAACTCGATTTTACCGCCCCCTCACGGGCCGGCTCTTGATGACTCTATCGAGCGTGCGCCGGGTTTCACGCTCCGAGATAGCTTCCCGCTTATCGTAGAGTTTCTTGCCGCGTGCGAGAGCGATTTCCAGTTTAGCCCTGCTCTCTTTATTATACAACCTGAGCGGGATAAGGGTATAGCCTTTTTCTACTGACTTCTGGGTGAGTTCACGTATCTGTTTACGGTGTAGAAGCAGGCGGCGGGGGCGGAGAGGGTCATGCCCCAAATAGCTCGCGGCATCATAGCGCGCGATGTGTATATTAAGGAGCCATAACTCGCCTTTCTCTGGCTTTACATAAGCATCACCCATACTCACTTTACCCGCACGGATAGATTTAATCTCCGAACCGGTGAGCGCGATGCCCGCTTCGATTGTCTCGATGATGTGGTAATCGTGAAATGCTTTACGGTTTTGAATATTGAATCTGGTGTTAGCCATCTTAGCGATTTAATGATAACACACCCTGCGGGAAACACTAAATTCTAAACATTAAAAACTAAGAACTACAGTGAGCAATCAGCTTTCAGCCATCGGTTTGGAATTATTTCTGGTGAAGCTAACTGCTGACCGCTGACTGCTAATCGCTATTTACCCGTATTCTCGTTCTGGTAGGCGCCCGCGTACCCTTCAGTCTCGGAGGTGAGCCGGAAGAAGACCAGTTGCATCATCCGGGCGTTTTTTTGCACCCGGAAACCGTGTTCATTATAAACGACCATAAGCGATTGCGAACGACCGTTGTAACCGGCATCCCACACCGCCGTACCGATACTGACCGCGCACCTCAGCAAGCTACTGCGGGGTCTCCCCAGCGCCATGATGGTATTCGGCAGGTGTACAATCTCGTTATAGGTGATGAGGTAACTCCCCGGTATCAGGTCGATAAAGCCGTCCACGCCGAATGCGAGGGGAGCTAAATCAGGCAGACGGCGTTCCGAATTATCTGCGCCCATCTGCCCGGCATTCTGGAACATGGCGATGTCCCGCAGAGTGAGGTCGAAGCCGTTCGGCTGGAGCTGTTGTTCTAGGTCGAGGTAGCCTTCCACCAATGGTGGCTTCTGCTCCAGTAAAATGCGTATATCCTTTTTAGACAGAACAGCGCTCATATACTTTTCCGGAGGGATGGTATAATCAGGGATTTTAGCGCAATATGTCAGTCAGGGTCAAATCACGGCGTCCCTTTGTATTTTGAAAAATTGATATTTGCTTGTGATATGAGCATCGTTTATTGGTGTTTGGCGGGGAGGAGTGGTGTGGGGGCATGGTGGCAGGAGAGGGATTCGAACCCACGACCAAAGGCTTATGAGTCCCCACAACTGCCTCAAATTACTTAACAAATTGAGTGTATCACAGCTTGCAGAGTTAAGCAAAATGAGCAAATCCTACATTTCGCGGGTTAAGCATGGCAAGTGCCCGCCTTCTTAAAAACTCCTACAGAGTCTTAGCCATTTCTGGAAGCAACAGAATAAGACAGTGTGGAATTATCTGGCTCAATTCTTACAATCCCGACAAGCAAGTGAAGTATCGTGCGGAGAAAAAGGAACCTTTTTTTAAACGGGCACACTCCATAAAGTACAGGTCTCGTATGAACTGAAATTCAGGTGTATAATCGGCATCTAAAAAGACTCTTTTGGGTGTGTAAAGAAAGCCTCAAGCACATCATCAGTTACCTTCACCGGTAATGTAAGCAGCCACCCTCTCGCGGTGATACCTGCCATCGCCGAAGGCGATTTCTGAAGTCTTGGCTCTCTTGAAGTACAGGTTCAAATCGTGATCCCAGGTGAAGCCTGTGGCACCGTGGACTTGAATGCCATCGCCCGCAACGTGCTTGTACATCTCGCTGCACCAGGCTTTGGCTACGGAAGCGGCCGCACTTGCCTCAGGGTCATTCTCTGAGATTGCCCAGGCCGCATATTGGGTAATCGATATCGCTCCCTCCACTTCAATTGCCATATTGGCACACCGGTGAGCGACGGCTTGAAAGCTACCGATGGGTTGCCCAAAGGCTAGCCTCTCCCTGGCATAGTTCACCGTAGTTTCCAAAATCCATTGCGCACCTCCCGTCATCCAGGCGCACTCAGCCACCGCCGCCTCGTCCAGAATTCGCTGTACAATCTGCCAACCATTGCCCAGAACTCCCAGTATATTACCTCGAGGCACCATTACGTTGCTGAAGACCACTTCGCACAGTTTTTCACCCGTGAGAGTCTTTAGAACCTCCGTATGGATGCCGACTGTCTTAGCGTCCACCAGGAGCAGGGTGACACCCTCCTCCTTGCTCACGCCGTCCCCGGTCCTGATGACGCAGAGAATGTAGTCTGCCACGTGAGCATCTGGAACAAAGAGTTTCGTCCCGTCGATAATAAAATCTTCACCGTGCGTGGTGCCGCGAACGTTAATGGCGGACGCGGCAAGCTCTCCGCCTGCTTCCAAAAAGGCCAGGGTTGCTATAATACTGCCATTAGCTATACCGGGGATGAGCCGCCGCTTCTGCTGTTCGGTGCCGGCGGCTAAGATGGGTCGCCCAGCCAGCACAACAGTCGGCACGAAAGGACCCGGTACAAGCACCCGGCCCATCTCCTCCAGGACCACCGTCAGGTCGAGGAAAGTGCTACCGACACCACCATACTCCTCCGGGAATACCAGCCCCATCCAACCCAGCTCCGCCAGCTTCTTCCATAGTTCGGGAGAATAACCCTGCTTGTTCGCGGCCATCTCCCGTACCAATCGCTTAGGGCATTCCTTTTCCAGAAAGTTCCGGGCTGAGGTCTTGAGCATTACCTGTTCTTCGTTTAAACTGAAATTCATTGTCGTGTCCTGCTTTTCTTAATATGACCTGGGCAATCCCAGTACTCTCATGGCGATGATGTTCCTCTTGATTTCTACGGGGCCGCCCCCGATGGTTGGCACGCCGCGTGATGTAAGGTAGCTGCGTAACCACCTTCCGTTGTCGACGGCGTGTTTGGAACCTCTAGCCAGCTGGCCGTACGGTCCTATAATTCTGATGGCGAAGTCCTGAAGACGCTGGATGGATTCGCCAGCCATGACAAAACCAAGGTTAGCCTTTGGACCGGTGGCTTCTCCTTTGAGCTGGCTGGTCAGCATGCGCAAGCCCATGTACTTCATGACCTTCGTCTCGATCCAGTGCTGTGCTAACTCCTGTCTGAGCACCGGGTCCTGTGACAAAGGCTGTCCGTCACGCTCTGTCCTCTTCATGGTCCTGATGAGGTCGTTGATGATGTTCTCGCGCCCGACGGTTGCTCCCAACTGCGACCTCTCGAATTCCAGCGTGCCCATGGCTACGTAAAAGCCGAGGTTTTTTTTGCCCACCAGCATCGTCTTTGGAATACGCACGTTATCAAGGAACACCTCACAGTTCGAGGAATCGCCGTCCATCCATCTGAACGGACGAACAGTGACACCCGGGGCGTGCATATCGAGCAGCAGGTAGCTGATACCCCGATGCCTGGGAGCATCGGGGTCGGTGCGAACAAGGAGGATTGCCCAGTCTGCTCGTTCGGCGGCGCCGGTCGGCCATTTCTGTCCGTTAACGACAAAATCATCGCCATCTTCAACTGCCCGCGTCTGGATACCGGCCAGGTCGGAACCAGCTCCAGGCTCGGAGAAAGCTTGTGCCCATATTTCTTCCGCACTGAGGATCTTCGGCAGGAACCGTTTCTTCTGCTCCTCGGTGCCGGCGGCAATGATGGTGGGTCCAGCCCAACCGATGCCGATGACGTTGACCGGGCCCGGTGCCCGGTGTCTTGCCAGTTCCTCGTTGAAGAGCGCCTGCTCTATCAGGGTTGCGCCGCGGCCCCCGTACTCCTTCGGCCAGGCAATGCCAACGAAGCCAGCGTCGTAGAGTTTGCGGTGCCACCAGAAGCTGAAATGACGGTACTCATCGGAGTCCACGTCGGGCCCGGGGACATCCGGCCTGCCCCACCACGGAGGCAACTCCCGCATGTTCTCTGCCAGCCAGCCGCGGACCTCCCTTCTGAAGGCTTCCTCCTGTGGCGAGTAGTTGAAATCCATATTTCACTCCTTTTTCAACCCGAACAGATATAGTTGCCGGTGTTCCGTGCTTCCAGGAAGTTAGTGGAGTGTCTCAATAACAGCTTTACAATTCTGAATAAAAGATGCCAGTTCTTACACAGCGCCTCATCCCCCATTCGGCAAGCTCAGGGCAAGCCTTGCCCCCTCTCCGCAGAGAAGGGGCAGAACTATTTTGAGAGGGGCTGACGCCCCTCTCAACTCCCTTGTGCAAGTTGGCACATTGTAAAGCCATATACGAGACACTGCACTAGATTGAACCCTCTCACCCAAGGAGGATGCCATTTAGAGACTACTTCGGAGCAAAGTGGGGTATGCGACACCTTACTACCCCGTTTGTCATTCCCGACCTGATCGGGAATCCAGAGACCCGAGCCGACACACTTGGGGGGCTAATGGATTCCCCGCCTTCGCGGAGAATGACAAGTTTGTGCCGGGGTTTGCAGACAAGCTACTTGGGATCCCATTTGTAAACCCGTATACGAAACGCTACACTAGTCACCGGGTAGTTGGCAGACGCTTTACTTGTTTTTGAACCGGGGTTTGCGCTTCTCGGAAAAAGCTTTCGGCCCTTCGATAGAGTCCTCCATACCAGCCAGATTCTGTTCAAGGGCACGGGCGAAAGCCGCGCCTTCCATCGGGCTCATATAGGAACCACGGTAGAGAATTTCCTTCAAGTTGCGTACGTCCCGGGGCGCCAGATACAGGATGCGCTCTGCCCATTCCATCGCCTCGTCCATCAGGTGCTCCCCGGGCACCACCCTGTTTACCCAGCCTATCTCGTAAGCCCGCTGGGCTGTGATACGGCGGTCACCCCAGAGCACTAATTCGAGAGCGTGTCCGAGTAGCATTTGCCGCGGCAGTGTATGAAGCCAGCTTGCCGGCATGTTCCACCTGACCTCAGAGACACCAAGTTCGGCGTGAGCGGCAGCGAGCCTGATATCGCACTGCTGTGCTATAGCCCAACCCCCGGCAATTGCAAAGCCGTTAATAGCAGCAATGGTCGGCTTCCAGAGGCCGATTTCCTCCGCCATCGGAAAAGCGCTGACACGTCGCCGCCGCACCGGCTTGAGCTGGCCTGTACGGATTAGAGTCGTCTCCTTGAGGTCGGCACCGGCTGAGAATGCCTTGTCACCCGCGCCGGTGATTATGGCTACCCACGCCTCATCGTCATCGCGAAAGCGCTCCCACGCCTCCCCGAGCGCCTGCCCGAGTTCCCCATTGATGGCGTTCATCGCATCCGGACGGTTCATCGTCATGACGACGACTCTGCCGTCTAGCTTCTTTTCGTAGAGAAGCACTGGTTTCTCAGCCATTGATAACTCCTTTCTCACACTGGCATTGATTCCGAAATTCACTTGAGTAGTCGATTCATCGGGAAACAGGACGGAACTTTGGTAAGCGTATCTCCTCAGTAACATCTTCGAAGACAACTTCGACCGGCATGCCGATCTTGATATCTGCCGGCAGGCAATCGAGCAGGTTGGTGAGCATCCTTGGCCCTTCTACTAACTCGACGGCAACGACCGCGTAGGGCACTTCGTCGGCGAAAGCCGGGTGATAGGCGCGGTGAAAGACGGTCCAGGTGAAGACCGTTCCCCGGCCGCTGACCCTGGTCCATTCGAGTTCGTCGGACACGCACTCGGGGCAGGTCGGACCGGCCGGATACCGGTAGCTGGCACACTTCCGGCAGCGCTGCAGTACCAGTTCATGGCGCCTGGCCGCTTCCCAGAAAGGCCTGTGAAGTTCATCTACCCTCGGCAAAGGTTTCTGTATTTTACTGCTCATCGTTGACCTATCTCCTCAGTATCACAGTGGCATGTTCGCTGAGAGCACCACCGCTACTGGTTAGCAATGCAATCCGGGCACCAGGCACCTGGCGCGGGCCGCAATCACCCCGAAGCTGGGCGACAGCCTCATGGGTGCCAACCCACCCTTGAAGATAAACTTCGGAGAGAAGACCACCCGAGGTATTCACCGGCAGTACCCCACCGAGCATGATCCTCCCGTTCTGAACGAAATCCGCACCCTCACCCTTCTTGCAGAAGCCGAGGTCCTCCAACTGGAGCGGTACGATGAAGCTGAAGGCGTCGTAGATGGCGCACACATCCACGTCGGCGGGCGTGATTCCTGCCATCCCAAAGGCCGTCTTGCCGGACTGGACTGCGCCGGTGACTGTCAGCGTCTTGCGTCTCAGCGGGTCGCTGAAGGGATGTCCCTGGCCGAAGCCCATAATATACACCGGCGGTTGCCTGAGATGGCGGGCACGTTCCGGGGTGGTCACGATGTATGCCCGGCCGCCGTCATGCACCGGGCAGCAATCGAGGAGGCGTAACGGTTCTACGACCCAGCGTGATTCCTGGTGGTCTTCAATCGTGATGGGAGTACGGAACTGGGCACGCGGGTTGAGCGACGCGTGGTGCCGGAAAGCCACCGAGACCGCCCCGAACTGGCGGCTGGTGGCGCCGTACTCGTGCATGTAGCGTCTGGCGATCATGGCGTAGCTGGCGGCGACGCCGAACATGCCATAGGCAGCATTGATACCGCCCCCGGCCTGGTAAACGACTCCGCCGGCTGATGGACTGGAATAGGATGTATCAGCAAAAGCACAAAGACAATAGTCGCACAACCCCGCATCAACCGCCATGGCGGCGTGTTGCATGATTGCCCCGGCGCTGGCGCCCTGGACCTGCTCGTCGGCGCCGAACTTCAGCTCCAGGCCCATCTCTTGCGCCAATCCGAAGGCGCTTATGCGCGGGTCGGTCGGGCACGGCTCAATGATGATGCCGTCTATGCCCTTGATGGATAGGCCGGCGTCATCGGCGGCATTTCTGGACGCCTCCAGGTAGAAACTGAGGGCGCTGCGGCCCGGGACTTTGCCCTGGTCCGTGTAGCCAAGCCCAACGATGGCGCTTTTGTCCTTTAAGCTCAATTCTTCACCTTCCCTCTGGTCCGATTCTTAACGGTAATCAACAAACACGTGCTCCTTGGCATACCACAGGCTCGACCCGGCGAAATCAATGAACTTGCTCTCGTCCATGACTATGCTTCCTCCTCATTGCCCGCCCTTTACTGGTGGTGAGAGAATAAAGAAGTCTTTATTGAGTATTCATTCCGTTACCAATCGGATATTGTTTCTTCCCCGTACGAGATGCGAGTTAGAACTAACGGCGTTCCTGAGCGCAACCTTATGACTCCAGGATGTCAATTGCCTGCGAGACCATGTCGTAGAGAATCTGTCTGGCCGGCTTGCGCTCCTTGATAAGTGCCATTACCTGGCCGGCCGGCGTTCCAATCCAGTCCTGCAAACCGAGCTTCTCCCACGTGCGGTCGGGGTTCTCGCTGGAGACGTCCCAGGGTACCGGTAGATACATGCTCTGGTAGGGGGCCGGAAGCGGGTCAGGTGCACCCGGCTGGTTCCAGTACTGGATGAACTTGCTGTTCAGACTGCGGGCCGTCTTGCCTGTATGGGCTCTGGTGATTACGGCATCCTCAGCCTGAGCCGCCACGAGACGGTTCTTGATGAAGTCTTCAAGCGGGTTCTCGTGCGCGGTCAGCCAGATGGTGCCCGTCCAGACACCCATAGCCCCGAGCGCCAGGGCAGCGACGAGCCCTCGCCCATCCCCGATGCCGCCGGCAGCCACCACCGGAATAGGCTTGACAGCATCAACCACCAGGGGCACGAGCACCATGGTGCCTATCTTACCGGTGTGCCCCCCGGCTTCGGTCCCCTGGGCAACGATGATGTCGACTCCCCACTCGGCGACTCGCCGGGCATGTTTCAGACTGCCGACCAGGCTGACGACCTTTATCCCGGCACTGTGGCATTTCTCCACCGCCTCCGGAGACATTCCCAGCCCGCCGGCGAAAATGGCCGGCTTCACCTCGCAGATTGCCTCCACCTGCTCCATCTGTGAGACCAGCGTGCCGCCGACGCCCAGACCCATAATATCGATGCGGTCCGTGGGGAACGGACGCGCCGGCGGCAGCCCAAGCTCCCTGCGGAGCTTGTCCATGAACTCCAGATTTTCCCTGGGGATCCTGGCCAGCAGGTCTTTGCGGTCCCCGGTACCGGGGGCGCGCTGCGGTAGCAGCAGGTCCAGCCCAAACGGCCGGTCGGTGTTCTTCTTCAACCATTGACCGAGTCTGAGTATCCCTTCGGGGCTATACCCGGTGGCTCCGAGAACACCAATCCCGCCACCATTGGAGACCGCCGCGGTTACATCGCGGCAGTGATTGAATGCAAATACCGGGTACTCGACTCCCAGCGTGTCGCATAGTTCCGTGTGCAACCTGATCGCCATTCCGTTCTCCTCCTCTAAAGAAATCCGGGGCTTCCGGGTTACCAGCCAATTTGGCTCCAGTCGGTTGTAGTCTACCGCCGCGCGGCGCTCACGCCAATATCGGACAGGGCTAACGTGGAGCGGCAGCGCTATGCGATAATTCCCTGCTCCTTGAAACGGGCAATATCCTCCCAGGTGTAGCCATGCTCCATGAGGACCTCCTCGGTGTGCTGGCCGAACTCGGGGGCCGATGCCCGGTAAGATGCCGGCGACTTGCTGAGGTTGATGGGGTTGGCGAGGACCTCAAGCCGCCCTTGGGTGGGGTGGTCGGTGACGAAGAAGAAGTCGTTGGCACGGGCCTGTGGGTCGTTAACGGCCTCCTGAAGGGTCTGGTAGGGAGCGAAGGGCACCTCTATCAAGAGTACTTTCCATTCGTCGAGCGTCTTCGTCAAAAAGGTCCCAGCAAGCGCCTGCCGTAGCTCGGCGCAGTGTTCGGCACGACCCTGAAACGTACCGAAACGCGGGTCGGCGGACAGGTCCTCGCGGCCGACGGCCCGGCAGATAGGCTCCCAGTAACGGTCCGGTTGCAGTGCGATAAGGAGGAGCGACCTTCCGTCGGCGGTCGCGAATACACCCGCAAGCGGATTCCTTGTCCTGGCGGCGTAGAATGCGGCAAGGGGCATCCTCGCCTCCTCGACCCGGGCGATTATCTCCGGCGGAGGTTCAGCCCTCCAGTCGGCAAATTCGAGCCCGGTGGCGAGAGCCCCAGCGATGTCCATGCCGAGCATGTTCATACCAGCCTGGAGGAGAGAGGTATCGACTTCCTGCCCAACGCCGGTCTTCTCCCGGTGAAACAGTGCCAGAAGAATACCGCAGGTCAACACCAGCGCGGTAATGTTGTCCCCAAAGGCAGCGCGGAAGGCGGCACCGGATACGCCTGGAGGCGACATCATATGGGCGATGCCGGAGCGCGCTACGAAGGCGCTGGCGTCATAGGCCGGGGTATCCTTGTACGGTCCCTTCCCGCCATAGCCGGTAACACATCCCCAGACCAGCCGGGGATTCAGACGGCTCAGCGTCCTGTAATCCATCCGGTAGCGCTCCTGTTCGCACGGCCGGAGATTGGTGAGAAGTACGTCTGCCTGCTCCACGAACCTGTGGATGAGCTTCTGTCCGCCCTCCTGAGTCAGGTCCACGGTGATGCCGCGCTTGTTGCGGTTGTAGTTCTCCCAGAGATAATCGAACTCCGAGGGCGCGGCCGCGTCCAACTCCTGTTGCGAGGCAAGAAAAGTCCGGAAGTAGTCTCCCGTACGGGGGCTCTCGATGTGGACCACGTCTGCGCCAAAGTCCGCCAGGTAGCGGGCGCAGAGCGGCACCGCGGCCACCTGCGAGAGGTCGATAACCTTGATACCTTCGAGAACAGCCATGCGAATCCCCTCTCGTCACCGTTTCGACGCGTGACACCGCGGGCAACCCCGCGTCCCATCAGCCAGCACCACCATGGCACCGCCGGCTATCCCTTTCCGTACCGCTGTCAGGATGTATATGGCAGTCATTCCAGCTAGTGGAGTGTCTCAATAACAGCTTTACAATTCTGAATACTTGTACCTGGCCAAGTACAGGTAAAAGATGCCAGTTCTTACACAGCGCCTCATCCCCTTGCCCCTTCTCCGCAGAGAAGGGGCAGAACTATTTTGAGAGGGGCTGACGCCCCTCTCAACTCCCTTGTGCAAGTTGGCAGTCATCTTGCTTTCCCACCCTTTGCAACCATCATTTTCATATTTCGTCCGTGGCACCGCACTCCATGTGTAATTG
>JAUYDN010000259.1 GCA_030691775.1 Dehalococcoidia bacterium | reverse complement strand
AGGGAGTTGAGAGGGGCGTCAGCCCCTCTCAAAATAGTTCTTCCCCTTCTCTGCGGAGAAGGGGCAAGGGGATGAGGCGCTGTGTAAGAACTGGCATCTTTTATTCAGAATTGTAAAGCTGTTATTGAGACACTCCACTAGAACAGCGTTACTCATGGTCAACTTAACCCACCGGGGAAAGTTGAACCTCATCGTAAGAATTCAAGATAACAATGTAACTCAGCACGACAAAGGAGAAATATGCCTGATGCCGGCTACATCGCTATAGCCATTGCACTTGCCGCCTCTGTCTACTCGATATTCGCCTATATTCTCGGTACGAAGCAGAAACAGGACAACCTGTTGTTGAGCGCGCGTAACAGTGTCATCGCTGTCTGCGGACTGCTTTCTGCCGCCGTATCTATCTTATTGCTGGCGCTGGTGACACGCGACTTCCGGCTCGAATACGTGGCATCGTATACAGATGCAAGTCTTTCCCTTTTCTACACGCTGAGCGCGGTCTGGGCAGGCGGTAGTGGCTCCCTGTTGTTCTGGGCATGGGTGCTATCCATCTTCGCGGTCGTCCTGGTCGTGCAGAAACGGGATATCGGCAAGGAACTGGTCCCGGTCGCGGCCGCCGTCACCATGGCAACCCAGATATTCTTCTTGATTCTCCTGCTTTCTATTTCCAATCCCTTTAAAACACTTCCATACGTGCCGCCGGACGGCAACGGGCTGAATCCGCTCCTGCAAAACCCGGGTATGTTCCTGCATCCCCCCACCCAGCTTATCGGATACATAGGCTTTACCATTCCGTTTGCTCTGGCTATGGCGGCGCTGATTACCGGCAAACTGGGTGATGAGTGGGTAATAATGAGCCGCCGCTGGACGATTATTGCCTGGCTGATGCTGACCATCGGTAACCTTGCCGGCGCATGGTGGGCATACTACGTGCTGGGGTGGGGCGGTTACTGGGCATGGGACCCGGTGGAAAATGCGGGCTTGCTCCCATTCCTGGTGGGGACAGCTTTTATGCACTCCATTATGATGCAGAGACGGCGGGGCATTCTCAAGCGCTGGAATATCGTGCTGGTCATCCTCAGCTTTGTGTTAAGTATTTTTGGCACGTTCCTGACGCGCAGTGGTGTGCTAGCTTCGGTGCACAGTTTCGCGGAGAGTGCCCTCGGACCATTCTTCATCGTCTTTATGGGATTAATCTTGTTTGTGTCTTTCGGGCTGTTGCGCTATCGTAACCAGGAGCTCAAGTCCGAAAGCGAAATAGAATCGATGGTCTCGCGGGAGAGCACCTTTTTGTTCAATAACCTGTTGCTGGTAGGTAGCGCTTTCGCCGTTTTCCTGGGCACGGTCTTTCCACTTATCTCCGAGGCAGTACGCGGCGTGAAAATCACCGTGGGACCGCCTTTCTATAACCAGGTCATGGCGCCGATATTCCTCGCTATCATCGTGCTTACCGGTCTCTGTACGCTCATCGGCTGGCGTCGGGCTTCGGCGAAGAACCTCGTTCATAATTTCCTCTGGCCCTTTATTTTTTCCTTCGCTTTTGCCATTGTCCTGTTCATCATTGGCGTCCGGCAGTGGCTGGCGCTCATCGGGCTCTGGGCGTCTATCTTCGTCTTGGCGACTATTTTATCGGAATGGGTAAGAGGAACATTGAGCCGTAACAAGGCAAAAAAGGAGAATGTTCTCAAGGCTTTTAACAACCTGTTGCTGGCGAACCGGCCGCGGTATGGCGGCTATATCGTTCACATCGGTATTGTTATTTTCGCCTTTGGAGTTATCGGTTCCACGGCTTTTGGCGCTTCTAAAGAAGCCGCACTGGTTAAAGGAGAATCCATCACCGTCAAGAACTATACGCTGACGTTCCAGGCGTTCGACCAGATAGAGACGGTGGAGAAGGTCCAGTTCATGGCGACTCTCGACGTGCGTAAGGACAATGTTCTCATCGGGCAGATTCTCCCGCTAAAATATTACCACCGTAAGCACGATTCGCCGGCGACCGTTCCCGCGGTGCGTAACACCTTCACCGATGACCTGTATGTCATCCTTATAGGCTGGGATGAGACCGGCTCTGTTTCTTTCAAGGTCATGTCTAACCCGCTGGTGAACTGGATATGGTTCGGGGGTGTAATACTGACCCTCGGCGCGTTATTTGCGTGGTGGCCTGAAAAATCAAGGGTTCCGGTGAGTATTCCGGTGGCACGGCGGGTACCAGCCGGGGCGCAGGTGGTGGGGAGAGAATGAAAACTATATTCGTGCGGGGTTTTGCTCTGGTTGTGGTACTGGCGCTGTCCCTGTTTTCTCCGGGCACAGTGCAGGCTGGTCCGCCACCCACGGTGGATGAAGTCGCTACCCAGTTGGTCTGCCAGTGCGGTTGCACCAGCGTGCTGAACAACTGCACCCATGCCGAATGCACCTCGCGGGAAACGATGCTCGGACTGGTGAAACAGGGAATCGCGCAGGGACAGACCGCCGACCAGATTGTCCAGTTCTTCGCCAACCAGTACGGTGAGAAAGTGCTGGCATCGCCGACGAAGAAAGGATTCAACCTCACCGCCTGGATTACGCCATTCGCCGCCATTATCCTGGGCGGAATCGTTGTCTATCTGGCGATAAAGAAATGGCTTAGAAGCGGGCAACACCAGGAATCAAAGGTAGAGGTAAAACCAGATGACGCATACTGGTATCGCGTTGAAAAAGAACTAAAGGATTTTCCAGAGAAGGGGTTCAGATGAGCGACCTGGTAAGCATGCTATTGTTGCTGGCGACTTTTGCCTTCATCGGCTATCCGCTGGTCTTACGGCGGACAGCAAAAATATCCACAAAAGAGGATGGATATCTGACGGAACTGCTTTCAAAAAGAGACATCACCTATTCGATGATTAAAGAGCTCGAATTTGACCGTAACGCCGGTCTCCTGTCCGATGAAGATTACAAACACCTGGAATCCAGGTATAAGAGCAAAGCAGTTTCCATTCTGAAAAACATGGACGAGGAGCAAGAGACGGTAGTCGATTTGCACGCCCGTATCGAGCAGGAGGTACAGCAGATGAGACATAAAAGCACGGCCGGTAAATATACGACGCCGAAAACCAACAGGAATGGCCTTTCTTCCGAGATTGAGAAAGAAATCAGCCAACTGCGCCGCGTCAAAACGCCTGCGGTCGCACTCAGCAATAAAGTGAGCGGTGGCGTCCAGCCTGCAATCCGTGGTCCCTTTTGTACCCAGTGCGGCGGTCGTAGCCGGGAAGGCGACCGGTTCTGCGCACAATGTGGCGGAAAACTTGAATAACGGGGGGAGACAAATGTCAAGGTTTATTTCCAGGTTCATCCTTATTATCATGGTTTTGTTAGCTATAGCTACCGGCGCACCGGCTCTGGCCGCGCCAGAAACGGGGACAATCCAGGGCAGTGTCTATAACCAGACCACCGACTCTGCCGTTACCAACCAGGAAGTTCTCGTTAAGACCACGCTGAACGGAAACGAGATTACGTCAAAGGCAGTGCGCACTGACTCCAAAGGGCTTTTTTCCATCGATGGACTGACCATCGGGTCGGGGTATACCTACCAGGTTACGGTAAACTACCAGGACGCCGATTACCAGAGCGAGGTTATCGATTTTGCAAGCGGTAAGGTCCAGGCCGTTTCGATAACCGTTTATGATTCTACAAAAAGCGACGCAGCGCTGGTTATCGAAAACGCGCACATTATCATTTATCCCGACCCGGCCGGTCTCCTCATCAAAACCTATGCGGCTGTGAACAATCCGGATAATCTGACCTATGTTGGTTCAAAAGTAATTGCGGAGGATAAGAAAGAGACCTTGAAGTTCTTTGTCCCGGACGGTGCCACTGAATCGACATACGAGATGGACCTGATGTCTTGCTGTGTTTACCCCAGCCAGGGTGGGTTCAGCGACACAATGGCAGTGATGCCAGGTAGCCGGCAGGCGGCTTATACTTATAAAATCCCTCTAAAATCCACGACGTACACTCTCAACCAGAAGTTCGCCTATCCAGTCACCCAGGTCGATGTGCTTGTTCAGAGCGCCGGTATCACCGTAAACAACGAACGGCTTGTCGCCGGGGAACCTCTCAACATCGAAGGTACGGTCTACAACCATTATTCACTGGAAAACCTCGCGGCTGGAGAGGTATTAAATATCGTGTTGGGTAATTTACCGCGTCCTGCCGGTAACCGCACCTCTCGCCTGTTGATATGGGGTGGGCTGGGACTCGTAGCTATTTCTGCGGTGGGCATTTTTATCAGGCGGCGGACGCCGGTCAAGGCGACTGTCCAGACCCGCATTAACGTTGAAACCGAAAAACATGCCTTGCTGGTGGAAATCGCCGCCCTCGACGACAGGTACGCGGAAGGTAGACTGGCAGAGGATGCGTACCAGGCGGAGCGGGCGGTGAAGATGGAGCGCCTGGTGCGTTTGATGCAGGCTTCCCGTGGGGCAGGCGCGAACAGATAACACATTTTCCTGGTTACGAATGCCATGAAAAACCAGAGAGTGTTCAGCATGGAGTTCAAACGCCAGGTGGTAGAAGAGTTGTTGAATGGCGAAAGTCGTACGGTACAACTCTGCCGCCGGCATAATATCTCCGTAGGTCTGTTGAATCACTGGAAGAGACGGTACGCCCATGGTAAATTCTCGAATGGGCCCGCCGGAGAAACAGCACTGAAGGACAGGATTGGGCAACACGAAGTTTCTTGAAGTGGTTTATATACTACTCAGAGCATAAACATGTTTGCATAAGACGATTTGTGGTGGGTTACGTCCTCTCGAAATCTGAAAGCCGACACCCCTTGAAACCGGACTACCCCCCCTACAAGATGTAATCTACTTAATGCTCTGCGTAATAACAGCGAACTGGTTAAAAAGGGAAATCGTAAGCCATCTGCGCTTTTGGAATCTCCGGCTAAAACACTTTGACCAGCACAGCCGTCAGCACCACTACCGCCGCAATGATGATTGCCATGTTCCTCACCTGCCGGATATCCCATCTGAGCCCGGACACACGCAGACAGAGACCGTGCCGCTGTATCGTTTCCAACTGGATAAGAATTCCGACCGCGTTCGTTAGCACCCCGGTGAGCATAAAAATGGTCTGGTAGCCGGTAAAGAACGAGGTGACTGCCACCAACCCCAACAGCGGGGCGATATCCGCCAGGTGGTGCGCACAGCAAGCGACCATCGCACCAGCGGAGATGCCGCCGGAAACCACGGAACTTGCCGTTGCCGCCTTGCGGCGCTGTTTTAAGGTATCACGAATAAAAGAATATAAGCCAATCTGGATGCCGAAACCGGTGGCAAGCAACACGAGCCAGTACCAGAGGCGGATGGCTTCCTGGAGCGCGTGTGCCGGTCCCTGGAGTGCGCTCAATAGCCCGCCGTAAAAGAGCAGTAGAGCAATTCCCGCCACGGAGCCGATGAGAACGTTTTTACGGATGGGGATGGTTGGGTGGGCGGGGGCGGTCAGTTGATTTTCCACGTCAACACCCGCTCCGGCACACCCGCAATGTCACGCAGACGGAGTTCGTAGAC
>JAUYDN010000020.1 GCA_030691775.1 Dehalococcoidia bacterium | reverse complement strand
CGGACGAAATATAAAAATGATGGTTGCAAAGGGTGGGAAAGCAAGATGACTGCCAACTTGCACAAGGGAGTTGAGAGGGGCGTCAGCCCCTCTCGAAATAGTTCTGCCCCTTCTCTGCGGAGAAGGGGCAAGGGGATGAGGCGCTGTGTAAGAACTGGCATCTTTTATTCAGAATTGTAAAGCTGTTATTGAGACACTCCACTAGTCAACAGAGAATAGACCATATGCTTGAGCCATAATATATGCCCATCGACTCCTTCGGTCAATACACCATCCTGACCGGCCATGAAGGCAAGGGCAATTGCTGGTTTTGTGGCGCAGGGTTCCCGGATAAACGCTCCCGGCGGTTTTGTTCAAACATTTGCCGCAGTAAATACCAAGAGAGCTTCTACTGGTCGTGGGCGTCAAACGCGGCGATACGGCGTGCAAAGTACAGGTTATAAAATAGTGCATTGATGATTATTTAGCAAAACAGTACAATATACTGTATAATAATTTGTACAGTTATTTATAACATGGAGGCTTCCTCAATGACAAGCATTGTCTTTTCAGATGAAATAGTGAAAACCACCGAACTCCGGAAGAAACAAAAACTCTGGCTGGAAAAAGCCTATCGCAAACCTATAACGATTCCATATAAAGATGATAACCTGACCATTATGAATCGGGCGGAGGCCGGCAGAATGCTTGAACAAATAAAATATATTACGATGCTGATAGAATACTGGGATGGGACCAAACACGGACGGAAAAGTAAAGTCTTTCCCTGGGTGAATGCACTGGACGTCAAAGAGCAGAAGGAGTTCCGGGATGAGCTTCTAGAAACTGCCGTAAGATGCATGGAGAAAGAAGACTGGACAGAGTTCCGTGAGTTGCTGGACGACTGGAAAGCTACCGCCGAGGCAATTGGCAAACCTGTTTTGCTAAAACTTGCACGCAGAAAATCGCCGGCGGGGAAATATATAGCCCTCGATGAGTGAGCGATTCGTTATTAAACTCCGGAACAAGAGAGTAAAGAAAAATTGGGAATTATCGGAGAGAGAAATCCCGGAAGCAATGGCGTCCTGCAAGAAATTCTTGCTCGTATCTCCGGAGGACAGGTTGAAATCGGGCGGTAAACTGAAGAAACTCAAGGGAAGATTTCACGGCTTTCTGCAATATGATATCACCGGTGAAGCCCGTGTCTGGTACCGTGTTGATAATCAGGAACGTGTCGTCTACGTTGAATACATCGGACATCATCCGTAAATGCCTCATGACTCCTTTGGTGTATACACTATCCTGACCGGCTACGAAGGCAAGGGCAAATGCTGGTTTTGTGGCGCAGTGTTCCCGGATAAACGCGCGCGGCGCTTTTGTTCAAACATTTGCCGCAGTAAATACCAGCAGAGCTTCTACTGGTCGTGGGCGTCAAACGCGGCAATACGGCGGGCAAGTTACCGATGTAAAGATTGCGGTGTTTCGGGCAAGCGCCGTTTGCAGGTGCACCACATTATTCCCCTTAACGGCAGTGACCGCATTAAGAACGTGCTCAACAAGCGGGAAAACCTGGTGGTGCTGTGCAAGAAATGCCATTTGAAAAACCATGAAATCCGTTCACGGTGAATCCGAAACTCGAAATCCTGCTCTGCTCCTACTCTTTCCCTGTTTGTGCAATTTGGATTTTACCTGTGTCACTTTCTCCTGGATATAGATTCTCCTCACTATCTGTTATACAATGTACACAACGGAGTAATACATGCCTGAAAAACCATTACGCCTCACGGAGACCGTTCACGGTGCGGGTTGAGCCTGTAAAATAGGGCCGGGGGACCTGGCTAAGGCGCTTGAAGGACTGCAACTCACATCCGACCCCAACCTCATCATGGGTATGGAGCGGGCGGAGGATGCGGGTGTATATAAACTGCGCGACGACCTGGCAATCATCCAGACCGTCGACTTTTTCACGCCTATCGTCGATGACCCGTACGATTTCGGGCAGGTGGCGGTGGCAAATGCGCTCAGCGATGTCTATGCGAAAGGCGGACGGCCGCTCACCGCCATGAACATCGTCTGCTTCCCCATCAAGAAGATGGATGTCTCCATACTGCGGGACATTCTGCGCGGCGGACTGGACAAGATGCGAGAGGCGGGCGTCCTGCTCATCGGCGGGCACAGTGTCGATGACCCGGAGCCAAAGTACGGTCTTTCCGTCACCGGCGTCATTCACCCGGATAAAGTCGTGCTCAATAACGGTGCCAGGGTTGGCGATAAGCTCATCCTCACCAAGCCGCTGGGCACGGGTATCATCAGCACCGTCATCAAGAACGGTAAGGCACCCGCGCGGTTGATAAAAAAGCTAACGAAAAGCATGGCGACCCTCAACCGTGCCGCATCGGAGGCGATGATGAGCGTGGGTGTGAATGGCTGTACCGATGTCACCGGGTTCGGGTTCCTGGGGCACGCCTGTGAAATGCTCGAAGACACCAGGGTAGGTATGGTGATTGACTCCTCACAAATACCTATCTTCCCAGAGGCGAAGACGTTTGCGGAAGCCGGTTTCTTGCCCGGTGGTCTCACCCGCAACCGTGATTACCGCAAACCGATGGTAGATATGAGTCCGGGTGTACCGCAATACCTGGCGGATATTCTCTACGACCCGCAAACGTCCGGCGGCTTGCTTATCGCCGTGGCAAAAACAAAGGCGGCGCGTTTGCTTAAAGCCTTGCATGACAGCGGCGTACCGTCCGCTATCATTGTGGGCGAGGTGGTTGCCAGCCCGAAGAACAGGATTGTGGTGGAATAACCGTTCAATCATTACTATGAAAATACTCCCATATTGTCATCCTGAGGAGTCTGTACCCCCAATCCTCCCGAAGAGCCTGCCCCGTACTTGATACGGGGA
>JAUYDN010000185.1 GCA_030691775.1 Dehalococcoidia bacterium | reverse complement strand
ATGCCGTACTTTTTAGCAAAGGTAAAATCACGCTCGTCATGCGCGGGTACACCCATAACGATGCCGGTTCCGTAAGACACCAGGACATAGTCGGCAATCCAGATTGGCACCTTCTCACCGTTCAACCGGTTGATGACATATGCGCCGATGAAGACCCCATCCTTTTCCTTTTCCGTAGAGAGCCGTTCGATTTCGGTAAGCCGGCGCGACCGCTCGATGTACGCCTCCACGGCCGCTTTCTTTTCCGGCGCGGTCAGCACGCGTACCAGCGGGTGCTCCGGCGCCATTACCATGAATGTCGCGCCATAGGTCGTATCCGGGCGGGTGGTAAAGACCCGCACCTCTTTTTCCTCAACGCCGGGATGGTTCATGGCAAAGGAAATCTCGGTGCCATAGCTTTTACCCACCCAGTTCTTCTGCATAATCTTGATGCGGTCGGGCCAATCGATGCCCTCGTGTTGCATCAGCTCGTCGGCATAGCGGGTAATGCGGAAGAGCCACTGCTCAAGGTCGCGGCGGACCACCTCGGAGTCACAACGCCAGCACTTACCATCAACGACCTGCTCGTTGGCGAGAACGACCTGGCAGGTGGGGCACCAGTTGACCGGGGCTTTGCCGCGGTAGGCTAAATCATGCTCGAACAGCTTAACGAAGAACCACTGCGTCCATTTGTAGTATTCCGGGTCGCAGGTGATGACCTCCCGGTCCCAGTCATAGATTGCCCCCATGCTCTTCAACTGGCGGCGCATGTTTTCGATGTTTGCCATCGTCCACGTGTGGGGATGGATGCCCCGCTGGATAGCGGCGTTTTCCGCGGGTAAGCCAAAGGCGTCGAACCCCATGGGATGCATGACGTTGTAGCCCTGCAGACGTTTGAAGCGGGCGAAGACATCCGAGGGCGCCATGGCGTACCAGTGCCCGATGTGCAGGTCGCCGGAGGTGTAGGGAAACATGGTGAGGGCGTACCACTTGGGTTTGGAGGTGTCTTCCGTGACCTTATGGAGCCTATCGTCTGCCCACTTTTTCTGCCATTTTTGTTCGATTTCCCGGGAAATGTACTTATCTGCCATTGTTTTTTCCTTACTTCTATGTTTCCGCTATTAGCACTCAGGATTCAGAGGTCAGCTTCGGGATAAGGGGAGGGGTCTGACAGCTAATTGCTGAAAGCTGACCGCTTTTCTTTCCCAATAAAAAAGCCGTCCCCGTGGGACGGCCTCCGAACTGCGGGAGACTGACCCCGGTGGTATCCGGCTATGTAACGGTAAGGGCGAGTGCGAGAATATGTGTGCTCATTACAAGATAAAATAACATAATCGGTGAGGGGTGTCAATTGCCGTGGGGGTTCTTGTTAGTGGAGTGTCTCAGTAACAGCTTTACAATTCTGAATAAAAGATGCCAGTTCTTACACAGCGCCTCATCCCCCCGCATCAAGTGCGGGGCAGGCCCTTGCCCCTTCTCCGCAGAGAAGGGGAAGAACTATTTTGAGAGGGGCTGACGCCCCTCTCAACTCCCTTGTGCAAGTTAGCAGTCATCTTGTTTTCCCACCCTTTGCAACCATCATTTTCATATTTCGTCCGTGGCACCACACTCCATGTGTAGTTGTCAAGTTATTTCGGAGACACTACACTAGCGTATCACTCTGACGTTCACACCCAGAGAAAGTCCCGTCCATGTCTTGTCAGCCGTCAGTGCTGTTACTCCCAGTGTTTTGGCCAGGCTCAAGCACGCTCGGTCACCCAGAGAAATGCCCCTGCTTTGCGTAGCGGCACGCAGTAACCCTGCCTGGAAGGCTTGTTCTTTATCAAAGGGTTTAACGTCCAGTCCGAGTGGCTCGATAACCTGCCGTATTATATTCTCAGGCATACCAACCTCGGAAAGTTTGGCGACCACCTCAGATAGATTGACCGCGCTGATAACTCCTCCAGAAAGGGCTTCAGCCACAATATCAGCACCCGGTTCCGCGTTCAGAAGTGCCAGCAACGCTGAGGCATCTATTACTACTTCAGCCACGGGATACCTCTTCCCGGCGCTCCCGAATTAGCTCTTTGGACAAACTGCGGCTTTGGGGGGCATAACGCCGCACCAGTGACTGTGCCCGCGAGATTGCCTGACGCGTGCTTATCAGCCTTATCTCTCCCTCTTCCAGTACCAGTACCACTTCGTCCCCTGGTTTGAGTCCCAGAGCCTTCCGGTATGCTGATGGAATGACTAACCTACCACCTTCTCCGATTGTTGTCTTCATTGCTGTTATCTGCCACCTTACTGGTATCCTACCATATTATGGCTAATATGGCAAAGGGTTTTCCCTCTTCTCCCCTTGCCTTCCCTGCCCAATAATGCTAATCTGGATTCTGGTTGACATAGCACTTTAGAGGAGAATGACTGGATTGGAAGGGAAAATTGTCTATTTCGAAAAACCCGGTGTTGATAACACGGAGCAAACCCTCCGCATCGCAAAAGCTCGTGCCGATGAACTCGGCATAAAAACAATCGTGGTGGCAACCACTCTCGGCAATACCGCCGCCCGTGCTGTCGATGTCTTCAAGAGTATGAAAGTGGTGGTTGTGACGCACAGCGCCGGTTTCCGCGGTCCGAACACCCAGGAGCTGACAGAAGAAAACCGCGAGCATATCATCAGGAACGGCGGGGTCGTTTTCACCGCGACGCACCTGTTTTCCGGCGTGGGCGCGGCAATGCGCAAGAAATTCACCACCTACCTCCTCGGCGACATCGTCGCTAACACCCTGCGAATCCTGGGACAGGGAATGAAGGTAGTCATCGAGATTGCGGTGATGGCGGCAGATGCCGGATTGGTACGCACAGACGAGGATTGTATCGTCATCGCGGGGACGGGGCGGGGCGCCGATTACGCCGTGGTGCTCAAGCCGGTGAATTCCGCCGACTTCTTCGACCTGCGGGTAAAAGAGATTCTCTGTAAACCACTCTATTAAGCTGTCAGCCGTCAGTAAACCGGTTAGAGTTTTCACGTGGGATATCACGAACATAAACATTTAGCAATAAAAAACGTTTCCTGTGCAGTCGTCACCACCTCGGATAGCCGCACGGAGAAGGAAGATGAGTCCGGTAAGCTCATCAAAGACCGGCTGGTTGCCAGCGGGCATAAGGTCGCTTATTATGGCATTTTGAAAAACGATGCTGTTGCTATCCGCACGACAATCGTAGAGTTGCTCCAGCGCGAGGATGTGCAGGTCATCATCACCAGCGGTGGCACTGGCTTAAGCCACCGTGACGTGACAGTCGATACCCTGACCAGTTTACTGGAAAAGAAACTGGATGGCTTCGGGGAGCTGTTCCGCCATCTTACCTACCAGGAAATCGGCGCGGGAGCAGTACTCAGCCGGGCGCTGGCAGGCGTGACGAACGGTAAGGTCATCATCTGCATCCCCGGTTCGCTGGGGGCGGCAACACTGGCGATGGACAAAATCATCATCCCGGAAATCGGGCACATGGTGAGGGAGGCGACACGTTGAGACCATTCCGCGCACTATTATCATACGCAGAGGCACAGGCAGTTATCGATAAGCACATTGTGCCTATCACGCGTACGGAAACTGTGCCCCTTGACGATGCGGTGGGCAGGGTGCTGGCGGATGACTTCATCGCCACGATGGACGTGCCGCCATTCGACCGTGCCGCGATGGATGGCTATGCCGTACGCGCCAGAGATACTTTTGGTGCGGGTCAGTTCAAGCCGAAGGTGCTCGATATTACCGGTGAGGCTCATGCCGGCGGTAAAGCGACAGCGCGGGTGAGCGCCGGGAAGTGCCTGCTCATTTCCACGGGCGCGATGATGCCGTCAGGCGCGGACGCCGTGGTGATGGTCGAGGATACCGAGCGTGAAGGCGACACGGTAAAGATTTTCAAAGCGGTGGTGCCGGGGGCAAACATCGGCAAGCGGGGCGAGGACATCGTGGCAAGCTCAACCATTCTAAAATCAGGCACCTTCCTGGATGCGGGGAAAATCGGGGTGCTGGCATCGCAGGGACTGACCGGCGTTATGGTGTATGAAAAGCCGAACGTAGCAGTACTACCCACCGGCGAGGAAGTTGTGCCAGGCGGGAAAAAGCTGAAGCCCGGTCAACTCTACGACATTAACTCGCATACTATCTCCGCGGTGGTGAGCACCAATGGAGGCAAACCGGTGAGGGTGGGCATCGCCGGCGACACCATCGAATCATTAAAGAAAACAATCCAGGAGGCGCTGAAGAACGACATCGTGGTGCTTTCCGGCGGTTCATCCGTGGGCACGCGCGACCTGCTGGTGGACGTTATCGAGGGGTGGGGGCAGGTTCTTTTCCACGGCATCCAGGTCAAACCCGGCAAACCGACCATCTTCGCATTGGTCGAAGGCAAGCCCCTGATGGGGATGCCCGGCTACCCGACTTCCTGCCTTATCAATGCCTACCATTTCCTTCTGCCTGCGGTAAGAAAGATGGCGCGTTTACCGCCGCGTACGGGGGAGAAGGTGCAGGCGAAACTATCACGCCGGGTACCCGGGAGCACCGGGCGCCGGCAGTTCCTGACGGTCAAAATCGTGGGTGATGAAGCCGTGCCCGTGTACAAGGAATCGGGGGCAATCACGAGCATCGCGGCCGCGGACGGCTATATCGAGATGGCAGAAAACATCGACCTGCTGGAAAAGGGCGACCCGGTAACGGTGACGCTGTTTTAGGTGCGGTAAAAATAGCTGGTGGCACA
>JAUYDN010000180.1 GCA_030691775.1 Dehalococcoidia bacterium | reverse complement strand
GTAGTACCGGGTATGGATGAGAAAGGAGTGGTCTTATGGCTGGTGCGCTCGATGGTGTAAGGGTAATCGACCTGGGTCGCTTTATCGCTATTCCCTTCTGCGGTATGTTGCTCGCCGACCTCGGCGCGGAGGTCATACGTATTGAAAAACCGGGCGGTACGGAAGACCGCACTATGGGTTTTCTAACGCCTGCAGGCGCCAGCTATAGCTTCGCCAACCAGAACCGTAATAAGAAAGGGGTCACCCTGAATTTCGAACGCAGTGAAAAAGGCAAGCAAATTCTGTATGAGCTGGTAAAGCTTTCCGACGTGGTCATCCACAACTTCAGCCCGGAGGCGGCGCGCGGGCTAGGCATCACCTACGAAATCTTCAAAGCGGTCAAGCCGGATATCATCTTCGCACAGGCATCCGCATTCGGTCACACCGGACCATACCAGCACCGCATCGGCTTCGACCAGATTGCCAAGGCGATGTCCGGGGCAATGGCGGTGAGCGGTTTCCCCGAGCACCCTACCAAGGAGCAATCGCCGCACATCGATTACCTGACGGCGACATTTACGGCACTGGGTGTGGTCGCCGCCTTGCACCACCGGCAGAAGACCGGCGAGGGTCAGCAAATCGATACTGCTTTACTCCAGACCGGCATCACCTATATGGCGCCATTCCTGGGGGAATGGGAAGTTGGGAAGATGCGCCGCAAGCGTATGGGCAATCGTGGTCAGTTCGTGGGACCTTCCGATTTATATAAAGCGAAGGATGGCCGCTGGGTCATGCTGGCGCTCATCACGAACTCCATCTGGCGGCGGTTCGCCAGGCACATCGGCCGGGACGACCTGGCAAACGACCCGCGCTACAAAGATGATTACGCCCGCTGGCAGAACCGGGAGGTGGTTGATAAAGCCGTCGCTGACTGGGTAGCCGCGAATACTTCGGCGGAAATCATCGCCGAGGCGGAGAAAATACCCATCCCCGCCGGCATCTGTTACGAGCAGACCGAAGTTGCCGGCGACCCGCAGGTGAAAGCCGGCGAGATGCTGACACAGGTGCAGATGCCCGGTGTGCACGGAACAATGCCCGTTACCAGTCCGCCACTCAAAATGTCCGCCACCCCTACCAAAATCGTACGCTCTTTTCCAGCGGTGGGCGAGCACAACGAAGAGGTCTACGGGAAGATACTGGGTTATTCGGTAGAGCGAATAGAAGAACTGAAAAAAGAAGGCTTGATATAGGCTATTACGATGCCCAAACTAAAACCGTGGCACGAGCAGAATAGCTTCTGGGAGCTGTGGCGGGACATCATGTTCAGCCCCAAGCGGCTGGCGGACGCCCGCACAGAAATCGATGACCTTATCAAGCTCGTCGCCCTGAAATCCGGCGCTCACATTCTTGACCTCTGTTGCGGGGTGGGGAGGCATTCCCTGGAGTTGGCACGGCGCGGTTTCAAAGTCACGGGAGTGGATATTACACCTTCCTATCTCGATATCGCCACCGCGCGCGCAAAAGAAGAGAAGCTGGTTATTGAGTTCGTCCGCGAAGACATGCGTACCTTCCGCCGCCCGGATGCTTTCGACGCCATTATCAACATGTTCACCTCGTTCGGGTTTTTCGAGGATATTGAAGACGACCGCAGGGTAGCGCATAACGCGTACGCCAGCCTGAAGCGGGGTGGCAGGTTCCTCATCGATACGCAGGGCAAAGAGGTGCTGGCGCGGGTCTTCCGTGAGCGTGACTGGCGCCAGGAAGGCGAGGTGTTGTGGCTGGAAGAGCGGAAAATCGTGGGGAACTGGGAGAGAATCGAGAGCTTGTGGACGCTGATAAAGGATGGTGAACGGTACGAAAATCGTATTGTTCTCCGGCTATATTGCGCCACGGAGTTGGTCGCCCTGCTCAAGAGCGCCGGCTTCAAGAAGGTTACCGTTTACGGCGACCTGGCGGGTAGCCCCTACGACCAGAACGCCCGCCGGCTGGTGGCGGTGGCGGAGAAGTAACGAGGTGACGTTTTAACCTACTTAAGGAAAGCTGTCATTTCAATTAACGAAAGCCGCCGGTTACTCCGCCCGCCTGGTGTGTGCGTAATCAGAAAACCCCCATTCCGTAAGCCCATCCGCACGGCTTTAGATTGCTTCGTCGCTTTAACTCCTCGCAAAGACATCGAGTTGCGATGTTACAGGCATGGGAGGCGAGACATAAGGATGGGGAAAAGGGGCGGTTTTGATTATTGATACTTGATAGTTGCTACTTTCTCCGTGTACGCCAAAATGCGACTTGACGCTCAAATTGTGCAGGTGCTAAAGTAGACAAGGTTTGACCCCGAAAAGCTAAAAGAGTCTAAGGAGGAACCGGCACACAAATGAACATGATTGTCTGTGTCAAGCAAGTGCCTGACCCGGAGGCGCCGCCTGCGTCTTTCAAAATCGACCCCGCTACGAACAAGGTAGTGCCACCACCAGGCGTACCCCCCGTCATCAGTCCCTTCGATGAGCAAGCCGTAGAAGCCGCCCTTAGAATAAAGGATGCCAAGGGTGGTAAAATCAGCATTCTCAGTTTGGGCATCGGACTTCTGCGGGATGTCGTCAAAAAACCGCTTTCCATGGGCGCCGACGAGTTAATTCTCCTGGAGGACCCGGCGTTCATCGAGGGCGATAGCTGGTCGACTGCCTATGCCCTGGCAATGGCTATCAAGAAAATCGGCCAGTTCGATATCATATTCTGCGGCAGACAGGCTTCGGATACGGATGCCGGGCAGGTGGGTAGCGCCATCGCTGAAATCCTGGGTATCCCGCAGGTGACTGTCGCCAGGAAGGTGGAAGTCCTGGATGGCAAGGCAAGGGTCGAAAAAGTCACCGCCGATGGCTACGAAGTCGTCGAGGTCAACCTGCCAGCGCTTATCACCGTCAGCAACGAGCTCGGCGAGCCGCGTTATGCCACCATCAAGGGAATTATGTCGGCAAAGCGCAAAGAGCCGATTGTCTGGAAGCCGGCGGATATCGGCGTCGAACCCGGCAAGATTGGTGCTACCGGACGGCGCAGTAAGATGCTCAAGCTCTTCCAGCCGGTGCGCGAGGGCAAGGTGGAAATCATCACCGGTGAGAATGAAGAGGATGCCGCCGCCAACCTCGCCAGGAAACTCGTGGAGGTGAAACTGCTTTAGAGCCGGCGTTGTTCAAAAGCAGTTAATGAAGGAGAAATAGAATGGCTGATAATAAAGGCATAATGATAATCGCTGAGGCTCTAAATAGCTCGCTCGCGTCAATAAGCAAGGAATTGCTGGGGGCGGCGCGCAAACTCGCCGCTGACCTCGGGGACGAAGTGAGCGCACTGGTAATAGGTAGCGGCATCGCGGGTGTTGCCGCAGAAGCCATTACTTTCGGCGCGGATAAAGTTTTTATCGTGGATGACCCGTTGCTGAAAGACTACCGCACCGATGCCTGGGTTGCCACCGCGGAAAAAGTGGCTAAACAGGTCAACCCGCGTATTATCCTCGCCGGGCAGACTACCATCGGGCGTGACCTGGCATCGCGGCTCGCCTTCAGATTGAACACGGCTGTCACGATGGACTGTATCGATCTAACGGTTGATGCCACCAGCAAACAGCTAATGTTGACCAAGCCGGTGTACGGCGGTAATGCCCGCGCCATTTTCACCAGCGACCTGTATCCACAAATGGCAACCGTGCGCGCCAAGGCAATGTCTCCCATCGCGCCGGACAGCGCACGCAAGGGCGAAGTGGTAACAGTAGCCGCCGGACTGGATGCCGCCGCTATCAGGACCAATGTCCTGCAAAAAGTAATAGCGGAAGTGGAAGGTATTAAACTCGAAGACGCATCTGTGGTGGTTTCAGGCGGCAGGGGCATTGGCGGACCGGAAGGGTTCAAACAGCTCGAAGAGCTTGCGAAAATACTCAAGGGTGCTATGGGCGCCAGCCGTCCGCCGTGTGACAGCGGCTGGGTACCGGAGACCATTCAGGTCGGCTTGACCGGTAAAATCGTCTCACCTGATGTATACATCGCCGTGGCGATTTCCGGTTCCAGTCAGCACATCGCGGGTTGCGGCGGCAGTAAGAACATCATCGCCATCAACCGTGACCCGGAGGCAAATATCTTCAAGGAAGCGCGGTTCGGTGTGGTGGGCGATTGGAAAAAAATTGTGCCCGCTTTTACGGCAAAGGTTAAGGAACTGCTGGGGCGGTAAGAAAACCAAACTGATTATTGATGGAGAAGGGGTTATCTAAACGGTAGCCCCTTTTCTTTTTCGTTGTCAGGATTGGTAGCCCGGCATGGAATCAGGACTCTCTATGGCAGGGGGAATCTGGCTCATCGTGTTCAGGGTCCTTCAGATGACGGTCCCGCCGTTTGATACGCCGTTCGCTCGACCAGACGACCACCCAGGAACATAACCCGATTCCGACAACGGCCGCATAGAAGACCGTACCTGGGAAGTCAACCGCAACCTGAAATATCTTATCCATGTTCGTGCCCTCCTCATGTCTCTGGCGGGGTCGGTGGTGGACGCTTTCTTTCAGTTGGGGGTAATGATACCGGGCGCCGCCTTGCGCAGTTTGGAAAGCATGCCAGCAATGCAGAACTGTGGGTATCATGGCATTGGACCGGGCAGGTCACAACATGTACGGGAAATGTGGCGGTTCTTTCACAATCTCCGGTCCTTTTGAAAGAGCGGGAAAACTAGCGTAAAATCTTGTGGAGAACGTGGTCTGCTATGTTTCGTACCATATACAGGGTGACCGTCAACCTGCTTGTTGCCGCAAAGCGGTAAGGAGGTCCACAGAATGAAGAGCATCGCGGTCAGCATTGTCGCCTTAGCTGTGTTTGGTCTTAGTGCCTGTGCACAGACGCCGTACCCCCGTCCCGATGTGAAAGAGCCCGCCGTTTCATCCATTGTATTACCAGCGCCTGTGCTGGACGGTAGCGCGTCCTTAGAGAAAGTCCTGTACCAGAGGCGGTCCATAAGAGAATACTCCTCGGAAGCTCTGGAACTGACTGACCTCTCCCAGTTACTCTGGTCCGGGCAGGGCACGACGGCTGATTGGGGCGGGCGTACCGTGCCTTCAGCAGGAGCCCTCTATCCGCTCGAGCTATACGTAGCTGTGGGCAATGTTAAAAACCTTGCTCCCGGGATATACAAATACGAGCCAGTGTACCACACATTAAAGAAAACGGGGGATGCGGATATCAGGGAGAAGCTGTTTCAAGCCAGTCTTAACCAGAGTTGCGTGAAGGATGCGGCTATCGATATAGTCATCGCGGCGGTTTACGAACGGACGACCGTTAAATACGGCGAGAGAGGCGTCAGGTATGTCTATCTCGAGGCGGGGCATGCCGCACAGAATATCTGCTTGCAGGCAACTGCTCTGGGCTTAGGCGCGGTGACGGTGGGAGCATTCTATGATGAGCAAGTCTCTGACATCATAGGTTTATCTGAGGGTGAAAATCCGCTGTATGTCATTCCGGTAGGGAGGAAGCGCTGAACCGTTATAAACAAGAAGAAAAAACTCCCGTCTCCCTCGCTCGAGAGCACCATCACTTTCGCTAAATTATCCGCCGCTTCATTGCCTCGGAGACAGCTTGAGCGCGGTCGTTGACACCGAGTCGGTCGAAAATATTCCATATCTCTCGCTTTACCTGTTCCTGTGCTTCCTCCAGACACTTCCCAAGACTATTCTCCCGATGAAAGGAGGAGTGCCCGGCACTGGCTCGGACCCGCATGCCATCCTGAGATATTCGCTTTAACTCGATTAGCTCAGCTTTGAGGAGAACCGCGATGATCTGAGTAATAAGAGCATCAATCTCCCTTGATGAGTTACACGAAACTCCGCCAGCAAATGATAATCAACCGGCACTCCTCCCCTTAACCAGCGGTAGACATCGTGCTCCTCTGTTAACCGTGCTATTGGAGTGTCTCCGAAATAACTTAACAATTACACATGGAGTGTGGTGCCACGGACGAAATATAAAAATGATGGTTGCAAAGGGTGGGAAAGCAAGATGACTGCCAACTTGCACAAGGGAGTTGAGAGGGGCGTTAGCCCCTCTCAAAAGAGTTCTGCCCCTTCTCTGCGGAGGCTGTTAAAGAAATTTCTTGATACGGGTTTTCATGATTTACTATTCTTTAATGACCCCCTGTCATTCCGTACTTGATACGGAATCCAGGAAACAACAGTGAAAATTCATTGGCATTCGATACTGGATTCCAGCCGGAGTTTACCCCGTGCCACGACACGGGGCTGGAATGACAAAGGTATTAGCCGCAGAGCAATTATCATAAACCCAAACAAAAATAGCCTCATTTTTTAACAGCCTCTGCGGAGAAGGGGTAAGAGCCTGCCCCGCACTTGATGCGGGGGGATGAGGCGCTGTGTAAGAACCGGCATCTTTTACCTGTACTTGGCCAGGTACAAGTATTCAGAATTGTAAAGCTGTTATTGAGACACTCCAATAGTCCACCGTAAATTCGGGTAACATGCTACCTGGTCCGGATGAGACGGAATAACAGGTTTTCATCTCTCGATAGTCACCTTGAAGTTATCAGGTGTTAACGGTAAATATCCAATAAGCTTACTTCTGAGCGCTGACAGCT
>JAUYDN010000083.1 GCA_030691775.1 Dehalococcoidia bacterium | reverse complement strand
TCCGGGTCGAGTGCGCTCGTTGGTTCGTCAAAGAGCATGATGCGCGGGTTCATCGCCAGGGCGCGGGCAATTGCCACCCGCTGTTGCTGTCCGCCGCTGAGGTGCGCCGGATAAGCGTTGGCTTTTTCTGGTATGCCTACCTTCTCCAGCAGGTTCAGGGCAATTTTTCTGGCTTCTTCTTTACTGCGTCTTCTTACCGTCTTCTGCGCCAGCATCAGGTTGTCCAGGACCGTAAGGTGTGAAAAAAGGTTGAAAGACTGGAATACCATGCCGATTTCCTGGCGGACGGTGTTGATATTCAGCGTATCGTGCAGGCAAACACCCTCTACCGTAATCCTGCCATCGTTGTATTCTTCCAGCCGGTTGACGCACCGCAGGAGTGTAGATTTCCCCGAGCCGGAAGGTCCTACAATCACCACCACCTCACCCCGGTGGATACGTAGACTTATGCCGCGCAGAGCGTGTATCCTGCCGAAACGCTTGTGGACATTCTCGATGTGGATAATTGGTTCCGTTGTCATCTCTCGAACCCGGTGCGTCGTTCCAGCCATGTCACCACCCGCGCCGAAAACAGTGTCATTATTAAATATAATAAAGCGACCATCGTCCAGACTTCAATCGGATTGAAATGGGTTGACATAAACTCGCGCCCTCGCCGTGTCAAGTCGGCGACTGCAACCACACTCACCAGTGAGGAGTCCTTGAGCAGGGCGATGAACTCATTGCCGACCGGCGGTAGAATGACGCGGATTGCCTGCGGCAGGACAACGTGGCGCATCGCCTGGAAATAGGTCATACCAAGACTGCGGGCGGCTTCCATCTGCCCCTTCGGGATGCTCTGGATACCGGCGCGGTAAATTTCGCTCATATAAGCCCCGTAGCAGAACACCAGCCCGACTACCGCCAGCAGGATGGCATTTGACTGGTATTCCGCCAGCGGGGTGATGTGTGTCCACTCACCGATCTGCTTGATGACCACCGGGAAAGCAAAATACCACCAGATTAGCTGGACGAGTAAAGGCACGCCTCTAACAAGTTCGACATAGAGAGTGGAAATGCCGTGGATAAACCAGTTTTTAGATAAACGTCCCAACCCACCCAACAACCCCACGATGAGCATGAAAATGAAAGCGATAACAGTCAAGAACACTGTGATTGCCAGCCCGTCACGCACAAAGAGAATAATCCGCCAGTAGGGGTCGGGCATGGTCACACTCAGAATAACGATGACGCCCGCCACGAGCACCACCAGCCACCACCAGACATCAATGTGCGATTGCGGTTCGGCGCCGGGGATATGGGTCAATTCCTGCTCGGAGATTTTGGGTTCACGGCGTGAGAACATGTGCCCCCTGATTTACCGGTAAAACATGCAATAGAGGGGATGGGGAGGAGAAGAGTCCCCTCCCCTCAGGAAACGCCCTGATAAAACCAATCTATTTCTCCAGCCACTTTTTGGAAAACTCGGCGATTTTACCTTCAGCCTTGATTTTCTTAAGACCGGAGTTTAATTTGTTGAGCAGGTCAGTCTTACCTTTAGCAACGGCGATACCGTAGTTCTCCTGGGTAAAAATTGTACCCGCGGTCTTCAGCTTCGCGGCGTTCTTACCAACGTAACTGAGCGCCAGTGGATTATCCGCCACCACCGCATCGATTTGCCCGTTCATCAGGTCCTGGAAAGCCAGACCGATGTCATCGTAGGTCTTGAGAGTGGCACCGGAAATTTTGCCGACTTCGATGGCGCCGGTCGTGCCTATCTGTGCACCGACCTTCTTTCCGCCGAGACTATCTTTGCTGGTGATGCTGGTATTGTCCTTACGTACCGTCACAATTTGTCCGGCTTCAAAATACGGGTCGGAGAAAAGCATGTCTTTCTTACGCTCTTCGGTAATGGTGATGGATGAGATGGCGACATCGTATTGCCCTTGCGCCACGCCTGCCAGTAGTGGGTCGAAAGCCACGTTAATGAACTCGATGTCCAGGTTTTCCTTTGCAGCGATGGCATTCAGCAGGTCGATATCGAAGCCCTCGATTTTCTTGGTCTGTTCGTTTACAGACTCGAATGGCGGCCAGGTGGCGTCTGTAGCGACCCGGATTTTGGCGGCGGACTTCGTGCCGCATCCACCGAGTACCAGGCTCAACAGGAGCAACCCGGCAATTATTGTCCAGAGTAGTTTTTTCATGTTGCCTCCTTCACCAGCATTATGCAAAATCAGAACAATCATACCAGAGAAAAACGGTTTTGAGAAGTGTGAGAGATAGCGAGTGTTTAGCGGTGGGTCCAATGGCTCGTATTTATTCGACGCTTGTCACTCTGACCCCGATGAAAATCTGGGGGAAAATCTATTGATTAGAGAAACAAGCTTCATTCAATTCGTTCCTGACAGGTCGGGACTTCTTCAGAGACACTTCTCTCACAACTGTCAACCTTGACTTCCCCCTGTCAAAGTGCTACTAATATCTAATCCTCTATTATCGGGTATACCTATGAAAGCAGTGCTTGAAAAAGCCCTCCAGTCGCTGGCAGAGCGTGGTTTTAAAGCACGTGTTGTCTCTGTAACCCATTTACCGGAACTCCGGGAGGACATCGCAAAATGGC
>JAUYDN010000028.1 GCA_030691775.1 Dehalococcoidia bacterium | reverse complement strand
TGGTGCCACGGACGAAATATAAAAATGATGGTTGCAAAGGGTGGGAAAGCAAGATGACTGCCAACTTGCACAAGGGAGTTGAGAGGGGCGTCAGCCCCTATCAAAATAGTTCCTCCCCTTCTCTGCGGAGAAGGGGCAAGAGCCTGCCCCGCACTTGATGCGGGGGGATGAGGCGCTGTGTAAGAACTGGCATCTTTTATTCAGAATTGTAAAGCTGTTATTGAGACACTACACTAGCAAAGAAAAGTGACGTAAAACACGGGCGGGGCAGGTTAACCTGCCCCGCCTCTTCTCCCCACTGTAATGACGCACAACGTAACCCACGGAAAAACCCCTGAAGTTAGAATTTAGATATTCCTGTTTTCTCTATGCTATACTGGAGTCACCAATGAAAAAAAGTTTAATGGATATCCTGGTCTGCCCGGTGTGCAAGGGCAAGCTCGCCCTCACGGTGGACAAGGAAGACGAAAAGGAAATCATCAGCGGTTCGCTCTTCTGCGGCAGGTGTAATGCCCGCTATCCCATCGTGGATACCATCCCCAACCTCCTGCCGCCGGAGAAACCCGCTACCCCGGCCGGTAAATGACCCGGCTCTGCGGTGATTCCCACACCTCGATGGCGGCGAGCGTCACCGGCGCGCCTTTGAGCTTGCGCGATAGCTCCCTGTAGACCGTGGCGGCGATGTTTTCCGACGAGGGGTTGATACGCTTAAAAGGCGTGATGTCGTTAAGGCAGGTGTGGTCGTAACGTTTCAGTACCTCTCCGAGTTTCTGCTTCAGCTCCGTGAAATCGTACCCCAATCCTAGCTCATTCAGCCTATCCGCCTGTACCGCCGCTATCACCTTGAATCGGTGTCCGTGGAGTGCCTCACACTTACCTTTGTAGCCTCGCAGAAAATGGGCGGCGTCAAAGTCCATCTCTACCGAGATTTCGTACATCCCTCTACTCCTCTGATTCCGATTCTGCCCACCGCTCTGCGTCTCCCTCCGTTCTTTTCAGTTTTTTGACCAACTGCGTCACCGTTTTACCGGAGACCGGATGCCTCAGACGCGGGGCGATATTCACGAGGGGTATCAGCACGAATGCGCGTTCAGCCGCGTGGGGGTGGGGAATGGTTAGCTCCGGCGTATCGACCGCCATGTTACCGTAGAACAGGATATCGATATCGATGGGGCGGGGACTGTTCCGTGGCCCGGGTTCCCTTCCCATCTGAGCCTCGATACCTTTCGCAAACTTGAGAAGTTCTTCAGGCGGAAGCTTTGTTCTGGCTTTACAAACCAGATTAAGATAGCGTGGCTGACTGCCATCACCCTCCGGGGCGGTTTCATAAATGGGTGATATCGTGTATAACGTCACCTGCTGGCAGAGTAAATCGAGCGCCTGGCGGAGATTCCGCTCCCTGTCTCCGAGATTCGACCCCAGCCCCAGGTAGACCACTGTTGATTTCATCACCGATTAGTATAGCATACCCCACCCCACACACCCCCACCCAAGTGCCAAATGACAACTATCAACTGACAAACAAACTCGAAATTTTCAATATTAAATGCTGAGGGTTACCATTGGGAACGATTGGCTTCGGTAACCCCTGGATTGTAATCGACCGGGTCGTCAAAAACAATAAACCCCTCGATTCATGATGTCATTACTATGGAAATAGCCGTGTCTGTCATCCTGGAGGAGTCCGTCCCACCATAACTCCAGAAGGACGACGAAGGATCTCAGGGTGGGGGTAAAGGAGGTCATTACCCCCTACGAGAGTCCCAGTTGGACAGCAGACAGAGACGGCACTCAATTTTCATTGCTTCGTGGTGCCGATGTAATCGGCATGAATAATTCCAGGGAAACCTGTCCCGTACAGTGATACGGGAGCTGGAATCCAGGAGGGGGTTGGTGGCTGGATTCTCGGGGCAAGCCCGAGAATGACATGAAGAAAAATCACAAAGCTACCATTACGACCAACACCCAAACGAGGTCGTGGAAAAAAGAAACCCCTCGATGTTTGCGAGGGGTTTCCGGACTATCCACGGTGTCGGAGCTTTGTAAGCAAGACTTGTAGACCGTGGTACTAGTTCGCGTTAGGACGCACGTTGGTATATGGGCTTTTGGCTTCTACTTTGCCCTTGATAACAATCTGACCACCAGTGGTTACGGAAATTAAATCAGACACGTCATGCTGATAACCGCACAGCAAGCACTCTTCATACCAGCCATCGGTTTCGCGCTGAATGAAGAGGTCGCCGTTACACCGGGGACAACTCTTCAACTTCCAGACCGTCATATTTGCCACCTCCCGGAATTTCTGAGAGCTCAAAACGAGCTCTTCTCATTTTATTCGCGGGTGTTTATCGTTCCCGCTCACGACCTTTATCCTGTTATCCTATTTATTGTCAAGTACTCCTTGACCTATGGAATACAACTATAAACCTTTATGGTTACGAAAATATTAAAAAACGTTACATCGGGTTATGAAGATGTTACAAAGCGGTAACATTTTGGTTACAAAGCGATATTTAGACCCGGTTAAAAAATAAAGACGGGGCGCTGAATTCCCCGCCTTTAGCGGACTCAGGTCACCAAACTGCGCCGTAACTCCTAACCGATAAAGCCCTCTTTTCTACAGGAGTGGTTACCAGAGAAGCAGTATAGCCTACATAACCAGAATTGTCAATAGGTATGCCGTGTAATATTTTGCAGTAGCACCGGGCGCTTTGATGCGCGGCTCAGTTACTACACCTGTAAACCATCACCTTACCCGCTTTGCCGATGCGCATCATAGTCAGGCAATTAATATTCCCGGCTACTTAATAGCCAGCGGACCCCGTATGGCGGCGGTGACGGGATAGATTATCTCCATAAGAATGGTGACGGTTTTCTCGGAGCCGGAATTGCGGAAGTTTAACACGTATGCGGTGCCCAGCGGCTGATTGGCGGTAAACGAGAAGCGGTCGGAGAGTGTACTGCCTGCCGGTATGCCCGCCGGGTCAGCTTTATAAATGATGTTTACCCCGGCTTTAATTTCCAGAGAAGCGCCGCTCCCCCGCTCCGGGTAGAAATACCCATCCACTTTATCGTTCGTCACCAGGTCAAGCAGGTCGATATCGAACGCGGCGCCGGATTCAAGGTGTATCCTCATCTGGTACATCTGCCACTTTCCACCCAGAACAGCCCCGCGCACGATTTCGTATTTGCCCGTGTTGGCGGATTTAGAAGTCGAAGTACAGCCAGCCAGGAGTGTTATAACCAGGATAATAACCAGCCCGAGGACGAACGATTTTTTATTCAACGTAACCTCACCTCGACGTATTTAAAATGATTACTTTCCGTTAGAATACATCCGCGCGGCTGGATAGTCAATACGGTGTGCCAGTAATCGGTAATCAGTCTTCAGTTATCGGTTTCACCCATCCCCACTCGTTACAGCAGTTTTGCCCTCGCCCGGGAAAATCTCTATACTGGATGTGGTTGAATGAAGACTGAACCAACGGTCCCACTCATAAAACTGCTCACGGAAGCGGGAGCTGGCTCGCGCCGCAAGATGGCGGATGCTATCCGGAACGGACGTGTCACCGTAAACGGGCAGGTGGCAGAGAGCTTCAATCACCCGGTTAATAGCTCTCACGACCGTGTGCAGATAGATGGCACGCCGGTGACGCTGAGCGTTGAAAACCCCATATGTCTCATGCTCAACAAACCGAAGGATATCCTCTCCACCACCTTCGATGAACGCGGCGGACGCACGGTGCTTGATATCCTCCCCGAAAAATACCGCCGTTACCGTCTCTATCCGGTCGGCAGATTGGATAAAGACACCACCGGGCTCCTGCTCGTGACTAACGATGGAGAGCTTACCAACCGTCTTACCCACCCACGCTATGAGCACGAGAAAGAATACCTGGTACAAATCGAGGGGAAGTTGACCGTTGTGGAGAAACAGCAGTTGGAAGGCGGTATCCGGCTCGATGAAGGGATGACTTCTCCGGCGCGGGTCAAGGAAGTTACCGCCAGACCTTTTAATTACAGCCTGACCATCCACGAGGGCAGGAAGCGGCAAGTGCGCCGCATGTTCGCGCGGCTGGGATACCGTATTCTGGCGTTGAAAAGAGTGCGTACCGGCAACCTGGCTCTCGGCGACTTGAAGGAGGGGCAGGTCAGAGAGTTAACTGCGCGGGAAATCGCGCGCCTGCTGGAGCGGTAGAACATCATCCCCCTGGAGCTGGAGGATAGAACCTGGCTGGTTTACTTTCAGGACGCCACCCGCTCTGCTTCAGAGCATAGCGAATTGTATACTGCCGGAAGCCTATCTTTTCAATCGGCCAAAATCCGTTGAGGACCTCCGTAAGCAGTTCGGTTTGGTAGTCCGCGTAATCTACGTACGCCCTTGTTTTCACTACCTCCTCGGCCACTTCGATGATGTGCCTGAAGGTTAACACCTCTTCTCTTGGTAGGGTACCCTGGCATGCTGCTTGCAAGATCTTCTTGAACCCCGCAGGTGTTAGTTTCATGATCACTCTCCTGTTAGTATTGCATTACTTGCAATGTAATACTAACAGACCCAATATGTCTTGTCAAGAGTTCATTCCGGCGTGTTAAATTCCTGGTGAACCACCGAGTGAATCGAAAGACTGCTAATTAAACCCCGTGCCTTTTTCTCACACTCTCCAGCCATGGCTTTGCCAGCTCGAAGTTCTTTTTTGCCAGTCCTGTCTGCGCATAGCCGCCGTCTCTGGGTGGTGCCACCTGCCCACCGCTCAGACCCTGCATCGTACAGAAGCTCTGGTAGGCGGCTTCCACAGCGGTGGTGAACCCCATCGTGTCCTGGGCGTGGTTGGCGGAGAATTTCTGCGTGCGCACGTGGAAGGGATTGCGGAACCAGTTCTCCGCCACCCGCTCCGCATAAGCCAGCGTCTCCTGTTCAAGCGTTTCGCGCAGATAAACACGGTTAACAAAACCGTAATCATAACATTCCCAGGCGCTCAGGAAGCGGTGTTCGAAGAGAACCTCCTTGGCTTTTTTCGTGCCGATTTCCCACGGCGGCGAAAAGTACTGCGTGTGTCCGGGCAGGAACAGGGAGTCTTCCGCGGCGAAGAGGATATCCATGGAGGCGGCAAACATCCAGCCACCGTAAATACAGTAGCCGTGTACCATGGCGATGGTCGGCTTGGGCAGGCTCCGCCAGCGCAGGCAGTACTCCAGGCAGATGGTGCGCATCCGCTTGTAGCGTCCATAACGGTCGCCGGGTTCCGGTCCCCGCACTTTCTGGTCGGCGAGTTCATCCGGCGTGCCGATGTCATGCCCGGCGGAAAAACTATCCCCCACTCCGGATAAAACTACCACGCCTACCTGTTTATCTTCCATTGCGCGCGTAAAAGCATCATCCATCTCCTCCCGCATGATGCGGCTCTGCGCATTGAGATAACGGGGACGGTTGAGAATCAGGCGTGCCACCTTGCCCGGCTGGTAGATAATTTGCTTGTATTCCATGCCTGCCTCCTCGTTCTGTGCGGTGCTGTGTGGCTATGTTAGTGCGGAACGAGGAGAGATGTCAAGGCGGACCCCCTTTTGAATTTCCTTATCGCAAGTGCTACGATAGCGTCAGCCTTATTTCCTGCACCAACACAGATTGGAGCGAATAACATTTTATTGTGGGGGCTTATTGTAGGGGCGACCCTTGGAGCTTGTCTCATTAATATCATTCCCGATACTAACAAGGATAGAAATGGGTGTCATTCTGGAGCGAAGCGAAGAATCTCAGAGTGGGGGAATAAGACAACGCCTCCCCACCACCAGATTCTTCG
>JAUYDN010000026.1 GCA_030691775.1 Dehalococcoidia bacterium | reverse complement strand
CCTGTAGCTAACCGCAATATCCACGCATTCAGCCAGAATGTACACCTTGTTATTTCAGGTAGATACAAGTAAAATCCTATAAGTAGGTGGTTAATTAACCTGGGAAACGACACTGACTGTTTCTGTTGGATTTATAATTTGATACCAATAGATAACCAAAGAGGTGTAAAATGGGCGAACAATCTGACCAGATGAGATTTGCAGTACTGATTGATGGTGACAATGCTCAGGCGTCTCTTCTCCCTCAAATCTTGGCAGAAGTCAGCAAAGTCGGCATGATAACGATCAAGCGGATATACGGAGACTGGACCACTACAAACATGAATAGCTGGAAGAATTCACTTCATAAACATGCAATTCAGCCCATGCAGCAGTTTAGGTATACAGTTGGCAAAAATTCCACAGATAGTGCGATGATAATTGACGCGATGGATCTGCTCCACAGTAACAATGTGGGCGGCTTCTGTATTGTTGCCAGTGACAGCGACTACACACGACTGGCAACAAGAATAAGAGAGGAAGGCCTTTTCGTTATTGGAGTGGGAGAGAAAAAGACCCCAGAAGCTTTCACCAACGCCTGTAACCAGTTCATCTACTGTGAAAATCTTGTTGGACCCAAGGAAATAAGAAAGAAAGCAGCAAAAGAAGAGAAGTCTGATGTATCTGACCCTTTAAACCTTCTCCTCGAAGGGTTCAATCTAGCTGCGAAAGAGGAGGAATGGATTCATCTGTCGGCGCTAGGCTCAGTTCTTCGGCAATTGGACCCAGCATTTGATCCACGCACTTACGGTCACCAGCAGTTACAATCTCTCATTAAAAAATATCCACAAACATTTACGCTCAAACGAGACAATTCAAGAAAGCCACCGGTAGTGTATGTCGCGCTGTCGGCACCATAAAAGGACACAGATGAAGATTACTTGTGCTCAATCCTAGCCTTAAAATGTAAATAAAGGAGAGAAAGGTAGTGTAGAGACAGTCCACAATGATGTGATTCACTTTACAGAGCACTCGGTTGCACAAAAAGCCAGTTTGTGCACAACAAATAAGGTGCTGGTATAACCGCTCTTCCAGAACTCGGACAACTGGTTAAAGATTACTGTCTACAGTTTTCGTCCTGACTGTTCAACCAACAATTCATCGGAATTTGATGTCACATTAAATCAGATAGTTCGATGCAGGGGTGTAATATTACATAATGTATATAGTTCCATACATAAATGCCATTCTAAAGAGTTATGCTACCTTACTTAAAACCCCGACCGTAAGGTCGTGGGAAGTTTATATCTGGTGAGTCCGTTTAGTCAGCGGCGGGGATAAACGCGCGACAGGGCTGAAGAAGGGTCGTTTTCAGGTCCAAAATACATAATCGGGTATCTTAAGCCTCTTTTCCAGAGCGATTGCAGTCCTTCAACCGCTTTCTCAATCATCCCGGGTGGCAGTGCTAACACGATTTCTTCGTCGGTTACGCCGCCGAACCTTCTCTCTCCCAAACAGGGGATAGCGAGTGCAGGCTTGCCGCTCGTGTAGCACTGTGCCAGTCCATCTGCGCAAGCACCCTCACCGATAAAGTGAAACTGGAAACGTTCGTAATCGCGAAACTGTAGAGCGTTCATCAGCAACATCAACTGGGCAGGGTTTCCATAAATCAAAACAACATCCGGGTCAAATTTCCCGGAAGCCAACGGGGCAAGCACAAGGGCTTCTCCGGGAGGGACCAGCGGATATGTCGTCATCTGTTTTCGCGCATCTTCCAGGGTAGAAAACCAGGTGGTGGTAAAGTCTTCCGCTTCACGGGCAACTGCATTATCCGTAGTGGCTGCGAGACCGTTAATGCGAGCACAACGCTCGCTCAGGTTGTTCCTGGTCACCCCGATAGTCCAGCCTCCCCTTCTTACCAGTGTCGGCACCTGGCAGAAAGTCAAACGCCGGTCGAACCGTCTTACCCCGGCTATTTTCTCCAGTTCCTCTGCTTTCTCCAGTTTTTTATAGGCGATCGGATATGTAACCAGACGGAGAAAACGTTCTAACTGCTGTGTCAGTTCAGCCCAATTTGTCATTTTAATCGCTCCTGTTTTGTCGCCGTTCTGGTGGGTAAACCGTATGCCGTTGACTTGTGCCGGTCGACCTCAGATTTTTCTGGCGACTTCGTTGGCGCTCCAGACCGCCGTCTGGATATCTCCTACCTGTGCGCAGTCCCCGATTTTATAGACTTCAGGCGCTTTACCCTGGAACGTATTAAACAGGGAATCATTGGCTTCCCGTTCACGGGAGATAATCAGCGTATCATAAGGAAGGATAGTCTTAGCACCGTCTTTATTCACCACCGTTATTCCTTCCGGGGTGATGGCTTCAACATCCACATAGAAAAGGACGCGCGGATTGTTCACCCGTTTTGCTTCCGGAGTCTCCCTGGGGACGTTGATATCGGTCAGCTTTCTGAAAATGTAGAATCGGCGCGCTTGCGGGTAGTCTCTGGCGAGTGTATCCTCACCGCCGCGGCCAATGATAACTACGTCTTTGCCTTCTTCAGCCAGAGAAATCGCCAGTTCAGCGGCAACGAGACCCCAGATGACCACTCTCTGTCCGATGGCGTTCTTTTTCTTCAACGCTTCGATGTGGTGCATCACGGATGGTTTGCCTCTGGCGATTTCCGGAATGACCATCGAGGAGCCAGTGGCAACGATAATGACATCGGGTTTAATCTCATTAACATCATCCGGAGTCGCTTCCCGGCATATCCTCACATCCACCTTGAGTTTTCTCATCTGAGTGCCCAGGTAGTCCACGAGGTTGCCGAACTCGCTGGTAAGTTTGGTCAATGCCAGCGCGGCGACCATACCACCGAGCTGGGAGTCCTTCTCAAACAGGGTAACTTTGTGCCCTCTCATCGCGGCGATTCTGGCGGCTTCCATGCCGCCCACACCTCCGCCGATAATGAACACTTTCTTTGCTTTCTCCGCCGGGGTAAATGGGACCGGGTTATCCTGTATATCATAATTAACCGGACAGGGCCGGCCGCAACCGCCCAGACAGCCGATACAGGTGCGGATTTCGTCTTTTCTCCCCTCAAAATACTTCTTCGGCGTGTCCGGGTCGGCAACCAACTGCCTGCCCATAAAGATGATGTCAGCTTTGCCCTCCTGGAGGAACTTTTCTGCCATCTCGATATCCACGATGCGTCCCACGCCGATTACCGGCAGTCTGGTGGACTTTTTCACTGCCGCCGCAAAATGGATAAAACAACCCCTGGTATAGTATAGCGGGATAGTAATGCCCTGTCCGGCGCGTATCATATCTCCCTGCGAGCAATCTATACAGTCAACCCCGGCTTTCTCCAGAGTGGGCACGATAATCTTACAGGTGTCTTCTATCGTAATACCCCGGTTACCCAGGAGCTGGTCCGTGCTCAGCCTCACGAATACGGGGAAATCATCCCCCACCGCCTGCCGGATTTTCTGTATCGTCTCAACGGCATAGCGGAGCCGGTTCTCCCAGCTTCCGCCGTACTTATCTGTCCGATGGTTATAATACGGTGAGATGAAAGAACAACCACCGGTAGCCCCACCGTGAGCACAATGCAGTTCCACAGCATCCACTCCAGCCGCTTTTGCTCTTGCCGCCGCTGCCGCAATATCATTCTGGGACCGCTCGATCTGCTCGATTGTCACTTCAGTCCACGGTATCCTGACTCCGCTCATCACGAAGAAAAGGTCGTCCGTACGGTTCTGTTCATCGGGATACGGTGGTGGGGACGGACCTCTCCCTCCCATCACCCCACCCACTATGCCCATCTGCACGCCCAGCATGGCGCCATAAGAGTGGAGCACTTTCGCCAGCCTGGCAAACCCCGGGATGAACCTGTCATCGTACAGTGCAATCCCTGCCCCCCGCACGATACGGGTCTGGACAGGTATACCCGGCGCGCTGGAAGCAACCGACCCCGTCATAATAAGCCCGGCGCCACCCTTTGCCCTCGATTCAAACCACCTGATGGTCAGGTCGTTGATACTGCTGTCATCGGCCCCGGGCATGTTCAATAGTGACGGCAAGCCAATACGGTTCTTGAGCTTCATATTCTTTATCTGGATTGGTTCTAGAATTTTCATAGCAATCCTCCCAATTGAGTTTTTCCTGAAACCTCTCGTAAATAATAATGCCCGGCCATTTGCTAGTGGAGTGTCTCAATAACAGCTTTACAATTCTGAATAAAAGATGCCAGTTCTTACACAGCGCCTCATCCCCTTGCCCTTTCTCCGCAGAGAAGGGGAAGAACTATTTTGAGAGGGGCTGACGCCCCTCTCAACTCCCTTGTGCAAGTTGGCAGTCATCTTGCTTTCCCACCCTTTGGAACCATCATTTTCATATTTCGTCCGTGGCACCACACTCCATGTGTAATTGTCAAGTTATTACGGAGACACTACACTACTTAGTAGGCACGGAGACCCTTCCGGAGTTTACCCTGAGCGAAGCCGAAGGGCTCAGGGTGACAAGGCTACTCGACTTTTGAGGCAAAGCCCCCTGGCCACAGTAGGGGTTGTGGCGCTTATTTAAGCCGGGTAGTGTCCTCTCTATCCCGGCACTCTGGTTTCCCCCAGCAGGACCTCCCGGTAACCCCGGGTAAGCTCAGAAATACAGGGTTTCCGGTAAATGTCAGCTTATTCGGTTGTGCGAACATGATGGCAGTTTGATGGAGAAAAGCCGCACAGGCAGGGACGCCTGTGCCACCATTCGGTTTGTGCCAACATGATAGCTAATGCGAATTAGTGGGCGATAGTCGTGTGTGACAGTGCTCAAAATATATTACAGGGCAAAAAATTTATCAAGTACACAAAGGCGGTATTTTACGTGGAAAAACAGTGTAAAAAGAAACCGGGGGTAGATTTCTCTACCCCCGGTCGTCATTGTGGAGCCGCGAGTAAAATAGCGATTACTCTTTGATACCCGTCATCTGGGTCTTGAGAGCGCGGTCAATCCACACGTAGCGTGCGATGCCACCGAACTGCGGCGGGTCAGGACCGATACCTGCCTCACCACTGTACCCTTTCAGCCAGGGCACCCAGAACGTGTAAGCGTTCGGCATTGGCAATGAGATTTCCCACGCCAGGTCGATTTCCCTCAGGTTCTCTTCCTTACGTATCTTTTCACGCTCATCGAAGCTTAGGGTGTTCATCAGCTTCGTGTAGGTCTCGGTTGCAACCGGGTCATGGACGGGGCTAAAGGCATAGACGGATTTAGCCCCGCCTTTGCCCACCCAGCCATCATGCGCCCAGCCAAAGGCATCATCCACGCCATTGTTCCCCCATGACAAGAAGACCATCGCCGGGTACTTCTTGCCGTAGATGAGTGAGACAAACGTGGACGCTTCCGTAGGTTTAATTTCCAGGTCGACGCCGATTACCTTCCAGTTCTCCTTGACGATAGAAAGCTGTTCAATGCCCTTAGGCCAGTACGAGCCGACAGCCACCTCGGTCTTGAAACCGTTGGGGTAACCAGCATCGGCGAGTAGCTTCTTCGCCATGTCCGGCTGGTACTCGAACATCTTGCGGCTGTTCTCAGGTAACTGCTCTAGAGGCGTGTAGTGTGTCTTGAAGTAAGAGTGGACAGGCCACCCCAGTATTACGGCGTCACCGCCAAAGTATTCGGTCTTGATCTTCGGCTCGTCTACCGCGAACTGTAATGCCTGCCGTACCCGCTTGTCACTGAAAGGTGCGATGTCAACGCGCATAAAGATTTCAAAGCCGTAGTCGGGCGTCATCTTGCGCATCTTCAGCTCGGGGTTGGTCGATTGCATCGTCTTCACTTTGTCGTAGGGGAAGTAGTTGTAAACCTCGACCTTGCGAGTGCGCATGGCGGCGATGCGGGTCGATTCATCCGTGATTACCAGTGCCTCGAGGATATCGATGTAAGGCAGTTGGTTCTGCGGGAAGAACGGGTCTACCGCGTAGTAGTTTGGATTACGCTTAAAACGCACCGAGCTATCCGGCACCACGTCCTCCAGTATGAACGGGCCGGTGCCCACGGCGTTCCGCCAGTCGCTCAGGTTGCCGCCGCCCTTGTCCACCGCTTCCTTGGCTTGTATGTACAACCACTGACCCTGACCGTGAACACCGCGGGCATTGGGTTCGGGGTCGGTAAACTTCACCGTGTATTTATCCAGTACCTCAATCTTGAGTTTGTCAGCTTCGGCAACAGTCGGGCCGGCATAGTAGACGCTCTGAGGATGGCCTTGCCCCCGCTGGAAGGAGTACTTGACGTCTTCCGCGGTGACTTCGCGCCCGTTCACCGGTGCTTTATTTTGCCACTTGATACCTTTGCGTATGCGCCAGATGAGCGTCCTGGTATCGACCTGCTCCCAGCTCTCGGCAATGTCCCCCGCGAGGAACTCGTCGGACACGTAAGAAGACTCCGCAGAATATGCGTTTGTGCCGGATGGACCTTTCTTCCAATCGAGAGAAGCCAGGTTTTCATAAATGTGGACGCCGCCAGTGGCTGCCGTGGTTGAAATGATTATGTCCCACTGCTGAGTCGGGAC
>JAUYDN010000005.1 GCA_030691775.1 Dehalococcoidia bacterium | reverse complement strand
TGAGGTTTTTAGTCCACAAATTACGCATGCTCTCTCCTTTCTTCAACTCCAATGGGAATAGCATGAGAATTAGATAGTTTCCCCTCGTCCACACCCACCCCGGGCTGATAGCTTTTTGAAGATGTTATGTTGAACAATTCTGATTTAACTCGTAAGACTACGCTGGTATATGCACTTATCCACTTGCTTGATACAATGTACTTCCTACACCACACTATAGAGTACCCTGAATGCACACTTCAATCAAATATCTTATCTGCTTCTCGGTACAGTCACAACGGCATAGTTATCTGTTCTTGATGGTTAAAAGTACCTAGTTTCACTACAATAAAGTACCCGTTGTTTTAACATGTTTTTCCAATCTCATATTATAACCGGCTGCACCGTGAACAGGAATCGAACATTTACCAGATTTTCAATGCTACGACGAGTACCCGCGGTGCCTCAACCATCCGCAGTTACCAGTCCTTTGCGCATGGCATAACGCACCAGTTCCGACCGGTTGTGCAGGTCGAGTTTCTGCATCAGCTTGTTGCGGTGGCCCGTAACCGTTTTAACGCTGAGATAAAGCATTGCTGCGATTTCCCGGCTGGTACTCCCCTCCGCTACGAGCTTGAGTATCTCCCGTTCCCGCGGAGTCAGGCTATCGTACGGGTCACCGCGCTGCGCGTGCTGTAAATAGTCGCTGATGAGTACACTGGCCGCTTGCGGATAGAGGAAAGACTCACCCTGGCGAAGAGCGCGGATTGCCGCAATCAGGTCCGAGCTTACGGCTTTCTTGGGCATATACCCGGAGGCGCCCGCCCGGATGACCGATAGAATGTACTCCTGGTTTTCATGCTGTGTCAGGACCAGTGTCTTGACCTGGGGCTGTTTGCGCTTGATACGGCGAATCGCCTCCAATCCATCCATCCGCGGCATGGTGATATCCATTACCACCACATCTGGAGAAAGCAGTTGGGTTTTTTCCACGGCTTCTTTGCCGTCCTCGGCTTCTCCCACGATCTCAATGTCTTCACAGTTGCTGAGCAGGGCACGGATGCCATCGCGCATGATGGCGTGGTCATCCGCAATCAATACCTTTGCCTTATCCATCGTGAGTCTCCTTTTCTTCTGGGACCTCAATGCGGATTTGTGTTCCCTCGGCGTGACGTGAGTGTATCGAAATTTTACCTCCGATGAGCTCAATTCTCTCTCTCATCCCCAGTAACCCCAGCCCTCTTGGTCTGGCTTTAGTGTGCAATGCCTCTTCGACATCGAAGCCGATACCATCGTCTTCCACGCTCACCGCAACCAGCCCTTCTGTGAACCGAAGCGTGACTGTAACATTCGGTGCATGGGCATGCCTGACAATGTTGTTGAAAGCCTCCTGGACAGTGCGGAATATCGCGGTCTCGACATCGTGGTTTAGCCGGCGCCGTCTGCCTTTGGTCACCTGCCGTACATTAACCCCCGCTCCTTTCAGATTGTTGTTTGCCAGCCACCGGATGGCGGCTACCAGTCCCATGTCGTCGAGGAGGGAGGGACGTAGCTGGTAGATAAGCTTATTGATGTTATCCAGGATACTCACGGACATTGCTTGCACTTTTTTAAGCAGTGCCTCGGATTTCTCCGGGTGCGTGTGCATAGTGCTGAGTGCCGCCTGGATATTCGCGTTCATACTTGCCAGCACCTGGCTGGTCTCATCGTGAAGCTCCCGCGCGATTCTCTTTCTTTCTTCTTCCTGCACCGACAGCATGTCCTGGAGCAGTTCCCCGCGTATTGCCTCCTTGCGCTGTACTTCCTGGTGCAGGCGGGCATTTTCCAGCGCCGTGCCGATATAACGCGCGATTCCCTCCAGGAGACGGGTATCCTCACGCGTGAGTTCCCGTTGCTCCCGGTGCGCCAGCAATAGTATGTCCTGCATACCGTGTGTGGAGCGAAGAGGAATGGTGATTAATGTCTTAATGCCCTGTCCATACAGGTGCCGTTGAAGCAAATTACCGGTGTTTTCCGCAAGCTCGTTGACCGTGATATTATCCCCGGATTCCGAGGATTCTGTACCTACCACGTCATTCATTTGATATACCGCGTTGTCCGCATAATCCGGAGACAAGCCGCGGTACGCCAGGTAGTGGAACAAGTTCTTTTCTTCATTCCAGAGCAACAATCCTGAGATGTCTACCTTTATTATTTCCAGCGCCCGGTCCAGGGTATTGCCCAGGGCTTCCTTCAAATCGGAGAGGTTTGGTAGAGAAGCCAGGACTTCGGAGACCGCCAGCAGGGATGACAGCTCCCGGGTGCGCCGCTCTATTTCAGCGTAAGAAGTTTTTAATCTGGAACGCATACTGTCCAGGGTTTGCGCCAGCATTCCAACCTCGTCCTTCCGCGTGCTGAGGACCGGACTATCGAAATCGCCACTGGCAATACGTGACGAAACACCGGTAAGCGCCTTTACCCGGTTGGAGACATCCCGTGCCGTTACCGCCGCCATTATAAACGCGACAATGACCAGCCCCAGTCCGGAGAGCATCACCTCAAGGCGGAGTTTACGGATGGGGGCAAGGGCTTCTTGCTCCGATTGCCGGATAACGACTCCCCACCGCGCCACGGAAAGCGGCACAAAGGCGAGCACATCCCGCGTCGTTACTTTTTCAGTGGCTATGTGGCAGGTATGGCAGAGTCCCCGCGTTGGTTTGCCGCTGGCGATAAGCTCGCCGAAGTGCCCGCTGTGGTCGCTCTTCTCAAACGGAGCAATTTTGGGACCCGGTTCAGTCCTGACTACAACGATACCACTCTGGTCCACTACCTCTACGTAGCCGGTGTTGCCGAACCGTACCGGGCGTACGAACCCCACGAAACCGGAACGAACCGGGTCGATGGCAACAACGAATCTATGGTCTTGAGAAGCTGAAGCGACGGATGAATTGTGGATGATGAGTACCACCGGGCTCTGGGTAACCGGGGATGGGACCAGACCCGAAATAGCTGTCTGGTTACCGTCGACACGTTTTACCATACTGATGAACGCGTTAAGAGTGCTCTCGCTTACATTCCGTGTTTCAGGCTGGCTTGAGGCAATACGGTCTTCGTCATCGATAAGGTACACGCTATCTATCTTGATAGAAAGGTGGGAATATGCCGAGGACACGGCTTGCAACTGTTGCTCAAGGTCAAGGGGTACGGCCGCCGAGGTTACTGATTGCGCAGAATCTTCGAGAACGTTGATACAAAGACGGAGCAACTCATCCAGGGAATCTGCCACCACCTGCGCTGTGGTCAGGCGGTCCTCCAGCATCATCTCGGTGGCTTCGTTGGTGGCGTTTAGACCCGGTACTGTTAGCAAGCTGGCACCAACGAGCAGACCCAGCGCAGTCAGGAGCATAATCCTGGTGCCCAGAGACAGGTTACCAAGGAACCGCATCGGCGGGCTTCCTTGCGGTGTGGGTTTATCAATCTTCCACATCAGTAGGTCACCCCGGGTCTTCTATTTGATTCTTCTTCTCTGGTCCGTGCTATACCCGTGCCGTCCGGTTGAATAACCGCAGACACTTCCCTAGACAGATTTACCGGGTGTTTTTCTGTTTTTCTGCCACCAGTTGCTTCAGCGATTCGATTTCCTGACGGAGTTTCCTCTGCCGGCCAATGATGAAAAGCACGTAACCAAAGACGACTGCCCAGATAATAGCAGTAGCCGTTAAGAAATATTCCATTGTTATCTCCTTACAATATTATTGGTCCTGTTCAACGAGTTCCCTCAGCCGCTCTACTTCCATCTCCTGCTGTTTTAACGAAGTTCTGATTGCCAGGAAATAAACAAATAAGACCGTGAAGGCGGCAATGGAGACCATCAAGCCAAAGGTCATCTCTGGAGTGAGTCCGCCCTGAAAGACAAGCGCGCCGGGGTGTTCCGAGCGCCAGAGGGAAGTGGAGATGGCGATGATGGGCACATCCACAAAGCCGACGATGCCGACAACCGCTCCGAAGCGCGCCCCCTGCTGTTTTTCCGATGCATAAAAGCGCACGGTAAGGTAAGCGATGTAGATAAACCACAGAATCAGGGCAGTAGTGAGCCGCGGCGTCCACGTCCACCACACCCCCCAGGCTGGTTTCGCCCACAACGACCCGCTTATCAGGAACAGCGTGGTAAAAATAAATCCAAGCTCCGCCGCCGAGCTGGAGAAATTATCCCAGCCGCTCCGGCGCTTCCAGAGATACATAATACTGCCAAAGAAAACGAGGGTATACCCCAGCAAACCGAGCCAGGCTAATGGTACGTGGAAATAGAAAATGCGCTGGGAGATGCCCATCGTGGCTTCTGTGGGCACGAAGATGAATATCATGTAAAGCGCCCACATAAAAAGGAGAAGCGCTACCACCAGTCCAGCGGTCTTGAATGACTCTTTACCTTTCATATCTGCTCCTATTCCTCGATAACGTAGGGAAACACGAGAAACGACACCACGGAAAGGACGGCATCGAACGCCAGTATCAGTTGGAACCAGGGTGATAGCCCGGCCCAGGACTTGCCCGCCAGTACCTGCTCCGAGCCGCGCACCGCCGCGATAATCACGGGCAAAACGATGGGCAGGAACAGGATAGGTAAGACCATCTCCCGTGCCTTGGTGTTGGCTGAAAGCCCGGAAAACAACGTGCCCACGGTGGCAAACCCGAAGGTCGCCAGCACAGTGATGACCAGAAGCGGTGGCGATAACACGTAAATGTTGAAGAGCAGGGTGAATACCAGCAGAGCGATAATCTCGATAACGAGCATGAAGAGCAAATTGCTGAGCACCTTCCCCACGTAAATCACTTCCCGGCTGGCGGGGCAGGACATCAAACCCTCCAGGCAACCGTTCTCTTTTTCCCTGACGAAGGTACGGTTGAGACTGAGCGTGCCGGAGAAACTGAAGGTCGCCCAGAGCAGTCCCGGCGCCGCTGCCCTGATTACCTCCTGGTCGACTCCCGCGGTGAAGTTGAAAATAACGATGACCAGTATCGTAAACACCAGCACGGCGAAGACCATTTCCCGCGTGCGCAGTTCGGCGATGGTCTCTTTCCGCGCCACTGCCAGGCTTTTACTCAGGAAGCTCATACGGACACCCCTGAACAGCGGTCATAGGTCTCCCGGAGGTGCGTCACATCCATTTGTTCTTTACTGCTATCGTAAATGATGGCGCCGCGGGAAAGCACCAGAAAACGGTCGCCAAGCTCAATTCCGCGCTCCAGGTCGTGCGTGGTGAAAACCACCGTCCGTTTTTCTCCGCCTTCCCCGAGTAGAGTTTTCCACAGCACGGATATTATCTTCAGGTCGAGGCCGGTCTCCGGCTCATCGAGCAACAGTATTTCCGGCTTGTGCAGGATGGCGCGGGCGATGGCGACGCGCTGTTGCATACCGCGCGAAAGCGTCCCAATACGGTCATTCAGGCGGGGCGTCATACCCACCATCTCAACGACTTCACCGATACGCTCCCGGCGATGCGGCACATCGAACATCCGGGCGTAAAACTCCAGGTTCTCCCGGATGGTAAGGTCGTTATACAGAAACGTCTGGTGGCTGACCACGCCGATTTTGCGCCGCGCGTCTTCGGCGTCCTCTTTGATATTCATCCCCGTCACAAGAACGTTGCCTGATGTCGGGTTCATAATTGTCGCCAGGATGCGGAGCAGGGTGGTCTTGCCGGCGCCGTTGGGCCCAAAAAGCACGGCAAGCTCTCCCTTCCGGATGCTGACACTAACGTCCCTCAGCACGAGCCGGTTGCCGAACCGTTTGCTGACCAGGCGTGTCTCGAGAGCGGTTTCCGTGGCGATAGCGCTACCGTTTCCCACGTCTCGCCTTCTTCTTACGACTGGCGGATGGAGAAACCCGTCTCGCGGGTTGTGCCGCTGTTGGTCTTGTGGGTGGCACCGCAACCTGTTTCGCCGGTTGTTTTTTTCCTGCAGTAGCCTGGGCTGGCGCTGGCGGCGGTAACTCCCGGGCGGGCCAGAAAGCAATCAGTCCGCCTAACAGAAAGAAGCCGCTACCAATCCATATCCAGACAACCAGGGGATTGACTTTCACCTGGAAATCTGCCGTCCCGGCATCGATATCCCAGTTGGAAAGGACCAGGTACAGGTCTTCTGCAAAGGTGGTGCGGATAGCAACTTCGGTGATGAACTGGGTTTTACCCATCTTGGTATTGAAGCTTTCGTCTATGAACTTGGACGGAACGAGCGTTCCTAACGGTTGACCGGCTTTGGTGACATTCACGGTTGCATTGATGGAAAGTCTGTCCCCGTCCTCAGTGTGCCCGATTTGGTCGTAAGTGAACTCATAGCCTTCGAACTCTGTGGATTCACCTTTTGCAAGCGTAACATCCGTAGAGACATCAAACAGGGAGGAGCCGATGATACCGACCGTCATCATCACCACGGAAAAGTGGACGATGTAAGCTCCGTACCGTGTCCGGTTAGCGGTAAGGAGCCGCCAGAATGCGGAGGGATATTCTGCCAGCTTTCTCCCCCCCGCACCCACTTCGCTCAACCATTGGGATATAATCGCGAACAAGGCAAAAGCGCTGACCATGTAACCCAGGAGGGCTGCCCAATTTGTGACGCCAGCAATGTAAAGGACACCGCCCAGAATAACGGTGAGCACTAAAGGCAAGAGGAAACGTTTGCCTGCTTCTTTAGTTGTCGTCTGCCGCCAGCCGATTACGGTGCACAAGCCCGCCAGAAGCACGACTCCCAGCAAAAGCGGACCGTTGACCGTATTGAAGAACGCTTCGTTAACGCCGATGCGCTCGCCGCTGATAAGCTCTAATATCGCCGGGAACATCGTCCCCAGCAGGATTACCAGGGTAATGACGGTAAACAACACGTTGTTGAGGAGAAAAGTACTTTCCCGCGAAACCAGCGATTCAATGTCTGCTTTGTCCTTTAACAGCTTCCAGCGGGAGGAAAGTAGCCCTAAAGGAATCAGTACCGTACCCAACAGAAAAGTGATGAAGAAGGGACCCATCCCGGTATCGCCGAATCCGTGTACGGTGTTTAACAAATCGGTGCGGGTAAGGAAGGTGCCGAAAATCGTCAGGTTGAATGTCAGAATGATAAGGACGATGTTCCAGTGCTTAAAGCTCGACCGCCGTTTTTGCATGAGCATGGAGTGGAGAAAAGCCGTCGCCAGCAACCACGGCATCAAGCTCGAGTTTTCCACGGGGTCCCACGCCCAGTAACCGCCCCACCCCAGCTCCACGTACGCCCACCAGGCGCCAAGTAGATTTCCCAGTCCGAGCAGAAGCCAGGCAAACAGCGCCCAGCGCCGCGCCAAGGGTAACCAGGACTCGTCCAGCTTGCGGGTGATAAGCGCGGCAATAGCCAGGGCAAACGGCACGGTAAAACCGGCATAGCCAGCCAGCAACAAAGGCGGATGGAACACCATGCCGGGATTTTCCAGCAGGGGATTAATGCCCGCCCCCCCGGGGAAGGGTGGTTCAAACCCGGTAAACGGATTTGCCACCGATACAAGCAGAAGCAAGAAGAAGGTTACCGTCACCATCAGTACAGGGGTCGCGTACGGTAGCAATGGGTTCTGGCGGTTCTTTTTTTGAAGCACGAAAACGAGCGCCATTATCGATAGAATCCACGCCCAGAATAACAGTGAACCCTCGTTACCCGCCCACAGCGCACTGACAAGGTAGGGAACGGACATATCGGTGCTGGAGTTCGACCAGACATATTCGATTCCAAAATCATGGCTGAGCAAGGCAATCAGCAGGACTAACACGGAAAGTGACACCAGGCCGCATGCTACGGCAACCGTCGTCACCGGCGTTATCATTCTATCGCGCGAGCCCGAAAAAAGGCGGGAGAAGGAGACCAGCACGCTAAAGGCGCTGACAAAAAGTGCGAGAAATAATGTAGCAAAGCCGATAACTGCCATGGAACCACCTTTTCAGTAGATTATTGTTTAGCCGGTTCGTACTTGGAGGGACATTTGGTGATAATGGTTTTTGCCTGGAAAATGCCGGTAGAATCGAATTTACCAACTACGCCAACGTCATTGCCGACGACAAACAGGTCCGGAAGGGCACCTTTATAGACTACGGAAAGATTTTGTTCGTTTTCCGTCAATACGAACCTGACCAGTAATGAATTGCCAGCGTCACGTGCGAATGACGCTAATTTACCCATCACGCGTAAACTGGTACCGTCTTGCGCGGCGACAAGCCCGTTCAACTGGCTGACGGTGTATTCCTTCTGGAAAAAAACATCGGGATTTTGCGCGATATACACGCCGAGAAACACAAACGCCCCCAGGAGAATACCTCCCGCGATGATAAACTTTTTCTTCTTCAATTTTTCTTCCCCACCTCCACTCTTCCGCTATATATTGTACATTATGGAGCCGCCGCGTTACCTGCCTGGAAATAGTGACACAGCTGGCAATCGTCACGGATGGGTTTGTCCTTCTGCGGACCTACCGTAGTTTGAATCAGTTTACCGTGGCACCGCAAACAACCCGGGGATTCAATGTGGGAGACCTCGTTGTTATATGTCTGCCAGCTGACTTTCATTTCCGGGAAGGTGGTTAACCGGGCAATCTCTTTAAGCACCTTGATGTTCGAGGCAAGTTCAGCCCGCTGACGCTGGAAAACATCCGGGTAGCTGGCGCGGTAAAAATCTTCGATTGCCTCTACCTTCCGATACGCGTCTTCCAGACTCGGGCTGAGCGTATTCAGGGCTTTCATTGCCTCGCGTTTGATGTATGGCAGACTGCGGTTGATTCTTCCCTGGACCACGGCGTGGTCGATAAGTTCCTCAGGTGATTGGAAAATATGCGTGGCGCGGTTGTGGCAATCGATGCAGTCCATCAGGCGGGCTTCTTTCTGGACACGTTCCGGACTGGCTTCCGCCACGCGGTCCATATCATAATATTCGGTAAGGTCGCCATTCTTATCCACCACACCTACCCAGGTGATTTCCTGGCGTTGTTTATCCACAGGCAGGTACCAGACTTCGGCGGCGATATGCCAGTGGATGTCGCGTGCAACTTCCTTTTCCCCGCCGCCAATCCGCAAAATACGGGTATCCACTCTCTCGGTATTGGCTTCGTCCTGGAGAAAGGTCGTGTGTACGCGCACAACGTCTCCCAGGAATATTTCCGGCCGGTGACATTGTTCACAGGTCTCCCGCGCCGGGCGCAGGTTTTCCACCGGGGTGGGGATGGGACGGTCATACGTGCCGGTTATCGTCGTGATAACGAGCGGCAGACCGCTCAACTTGGAGCGAACCAGATAATCTGCCCCGGAGCCAACATGGCACTGGGAACAGGTAACACGCGAATGCGGGGAAGCTTGAAAGGTAGTGAATTCCGGGTACATAACATTGTGGCAAAGTTCACCGCAAAAAGATGTGGAATCCATGAATTCCACGAGCTGGTAAACACCGATGACGAGCAACATGATGCCGATGGCACCGGCAATCATCAGGAAAATCAGCCGGGCGCTGCGTACCTTCTCTTCTTCAAGATAGGTCATCTGCCGTACCTCCAGATGGCGAGGACGAATACGACCCCCCCGGCAATAAAGAGGACCGGGACCATAAGAAAGTCAAACACGCCGAAGAGCGGATACCGTTCGGGGAGGTCGGACTGGAAGTTAAAGACAACCAGGGCAATGATAACAAGGAAAATAATGCCGGCGGCCCTGGTGAGACCGTCATCGAATATACGCCTGATGAGACGTAGAAACCTCAATTCCCCTCCTTGCTCTGGACTGATTGCCCGGTGAGCTTCTCGTACTCTACAGGATGGTCAACCTTATAGCGTTCTTTTGATAGTTTTCCCGTAAAGATTGATGGGTTAAAGGGGAAGACCCCGGGTACGAAGTGGTTGAAGAAAACGTGCACCACCACTATCCAGGTGAGCGCCAGCATCGATTCGTCGCTGTGCGCAATCAACGCCACCGGTAATACCCAGCCGGGCAGGAACCTGGTAGCGACAACCGGGAACATCATCACCAGACCGGTAAGCGCCATAACCGGTATGCCCCAGAACATGGCATAGTAATCAAATTTTTCCCGCCAGTTATACCGCGGGAAACGTGGTCTCTCTTTGCGCAAACCGGTGAAATAAGCCATCTCCTGGAAAAACAGGATGAAATCATTTTTGGTGGGGAATATATCGGTAAATTTCTTTTTCAGGACGATTATACCATAAAGAAGGTATAAAGCATGGTACACACAAACGGCGATCATTACCCAGGCGGCGCCGCGGTGAATGAGCCGGGTCGGCTCTACACCTCCGAGCACTGATATCCACCACTTGCTGATGCCGCTTTCGGCAAACTTGAGAGGCATGCCGGTCAATACCAGCAGTGTGAAACTCACCATCAGGAAGAAATGCTGTACTCTCTGGTGAATGTCGAAACGTGTGACATGTTCTTCGCGTGCCAGTTCTGCAGGGATTGTGCCCGAATACGTCGTCATAGCGTCTCCTTCCATCGGTTAGCAATGTATTTCCGCACCGCAAGTAGCACCACGATGATGCCGAAGGTTATCACAGATATCAGCAGGGTCGTGAAGAGGATTTCAGTGTAATGGGCGGCTGGCACGTACCTGGGTGAGGCTTCTTTGTGCCCCAGGAATCCGCTGACGAACTCGGGACCGGCGCCGGGATGACAGCTCACGCACGTTTTGGTCAGATTTTCCATGCCCGCTACGGGGGAGGAGGGGTCGGATACTGACTTGATATCATGGACGCCATGACAGTTCGTGCAGGTAGCTTTATCAAGTTCCGTGGTCTTATACGTGCCCAACGCCGTAGCCTTTCCGTGGAAACTACGCATGTAGGATTCGTACACCTTTTCAACGATGCCGAAGGTCGCCATCAGGTCTTCCTGGGCATGGCACTGCGCACAGGTGCCGGCGATGTTCTTTTTATAGGTAGGCGCGCTATATTCCAGCACCCGGATGACGGCATGCGGGTTGTTCTCCGCGCTGTGACAATCAAGACAGGAGGCGACTTCAGTGACGCCCTGCCGTAATTGCTGACCGTGGATACTCTGGGCGTGCAATTTGTACTGGTAGGAATGGCAGGTGCCGCATTTCTCCGCCTGGGTCTGTTTGTTTAATGTTATTGCCGTCTCGTGCGGCTTGGAAGTGTGACATGAAGTGCAATCGATGTATCTGTGTGCGGCGGTGTTGACCCGCGCTTCGCTCACATAAAGAGAGATTGTCTGCCCGCTGGGTCCCGTTTTGCTTAAGCCCGGCGTGCCGTGACACTGTAAACAGCCGGTTTCATCGAGGGCGAATGCCCGGTGGCTCGTGAGTAGTAAATAAAGACCGATGAGGAGAAGTGCCCCGGTAAGTACGAGTAACCATCTCACGCTTTTCCGCACCCCGCTTAACATTATCGTTCACCTGCTTTCTAAACATCCCGCGACCCCTTCCCCATTCCCTGGCGTTGCCCTAAAACTCCAATGCATCCTTGTCACCCTTCCCCCGACAGGTCGGGGGAAGGGTCTCCGTGCCTACTGAGTAGGTGCTGGAGATTCTTCGTTCTTCCGATGCTTCATACCGAAACATCGGGACTCAGAATGACATTTGAGGCAAAGCCCATTCCCTTCCCGGAATTCAAACCGGGACGAGCCCGGTCATTTACCCTGAGCTTGCGCAGCCGGTGGTTTCGGCGGGAGCCAACCGAGCCCGAATACCTCCGAACTACGCAGGAAACCGATGAAAATGATAACGATACCTGCAAGCTCCAGCGTGTAAAACAGTCCCAGTTGCCCACCCAGCTTTAGCTGCGTACCGCCGATTGCCGGCAAAATGGCACCGAAGGCGATAAGAATATTGGAAACCACCCGGTGAGGCATAATTTTCCGCCGCCAGAAGACCCAGGCGCTGTAAAGTGCCCCGCCCACCAGTGCCAGAGTTCCGAAGGAATTATAGAAGGGTGTGAGCATCCTGATTCCGCCGGGCAAAGCCTTACCGGAAAGCTGACTGATGATGCCCAAATCCACGGGCGCATTATACACTCTGTACACGGCATAGATTGAAGCAACTCCAAGTAGCACCATGACGATGTGGGCAACCGGCCGTTTTACCAGCAGATAAACCGTGCCCATACCCAGGTAAGCGCTTACCAGAATCGCCCCGAAGAGGTACCAGAGACGGTACACTGTTTCATTTAGACCGTAACTTTCGGTCCAGAATTCAGCCCCCGTGCCGATGCCGTACATGATAATGCCGATAGCCCAGATAAGCTGGTATGGCTTTTTGTGAGTCAGGAACTGGATAAAGACGAGTACTGCGAATATAAGACTGACGACACTGGAAATCAGGGTTAAAACCAGGTACATTTTTATCCTCCTTTAAATTGTATATTCCAGGCGATGATGCGGTAAGGCATATAATCCCTATTTTGTTCTAGTTAGAATACTCTAATTTTCACACAAATATACCCTGTATTTTAACTTTATTGTTACTGGATTATTGAACAAAGCTCACCGTATTCCGGGAGACGATGGGTTATTCACGCTGGTAACCGAAGTAGGTCAGGTGCCTGCCAAAAATGATGGAGAGCACCCAGTCCATCATCACCCTCATACGGTTATAGGTGCCGGTGACCAGTAGCGAATATGCAAGCAACCACAATATACGGGCCAGGAAACCATACAGCCGCACTTTACCGATTCTTAGCATAGCACTTGAATCTCCAAGCGTGACGAACTCGCCGCCTTCCGAATAACGGTATGCTTTCTTCTGCCGGCCGTGGATATCAGCCAGTATGTTGTAAGCCGCAGTCTTCGCCTGGCGGACGGCGGTGTGGGCGCGGGGCGGTATAGGCTGACCGTTTTCCGGGTTGACGAAATGAGCACAATCCCCAACGGCATAAACACCGGAGAACCCGGGTACTTCCATGGTGGCACCCACTTTAACCCGCCCGGAGTCATCTTTATCCACGGGGAGTTCCGCCACCAGTGGACTCGCTACCTGCCCCGCCACCCAGACAAGGGCGCCCGCAGGTATTACGTCCGCACTCTCCATCCTGATAAAACCATCCCCGTACGAAGCCACCCTGGAGTTCAGCCGGACATCGATGCCCATACGCACCAGACGTTTCATGGCGTAGTTACTCAGCCGGGCATCCCCGTGCGCAAGTACCCGCGGTTCGGATTCTATGAGCATTATACGCACATCATCCGGATTAATAGTGCGGTAATACTTGCGGATGTTCTTCATAATAAAATCGCGCATTTCCGTTACTACCTGCACGCCGATGTAACCGCCACCGCAAACCGCTACCGTGAGCAGGCGTTTACGTTCTTCCGGGTCTTTTTCCAGACTGGCTTTTTCCAACGAACCGATAATATGGTCGCGGAGCAGTCGGGAGTCCCGCAGAGTTCTCAGGGTAAAAACAGAAGTACTCGTGGCGTGAAGTTCCGACCAGTCGGTGATGCCTCCCAGCGCCACGACGAGGTAATCGTATGGAAAATCGCCGGCAGTAGAGTTAACGACCTTGTTTTCCAGGTCGATTTTCTTGACCTCGGTTTGCACAAAGTTGTACCGGTCGCGTTGAGTGATACGTCTGATGGGGTAAGCGATATGCCTGGGTTCGATACCACCCAGCGCCACTTCGTGCACAAGCGGAGAAAAAAGAAAGTAATTTTCACGGCTGAGCATCATGGTTTCCATGTTTTCGTTTTTGTTCAGAGCGTGCACCAGGTAGCGCAAGGCATATGTCCCCGCAAACCCGCTCCCCAGGATGATTATCTTTTTCCCGCCAATATGCAACTGCCTTTTTTCACCAGACCTGCGCGGCTTCAGCATTTCTCCACATTCTCTAATAAACGCGCCAAACAATTTGAACAGGGATGCTGGTTTCAACGCCTCGATAACCATGCTCCGGTAGCTGTAGGCTCCGGTAAACATCCCCCAGGCAATCCGGGTAAAAGGTTGCGGTCCACGTATATTACCCTGCTCATCGCCGATAAGGCGGTGCTGGGTAAACAGGAACACGCGGGAGTTTTTTGTCCTGTTCGTCATAAAGAACAGCCATTTACCCCAGTAATTATCCCGTTTCAATGTTTTGCACAAGGGAGCGTAATATCGCCTGAAATCCTCTTTCCCGTAGCCATGAGCGACCAGCGTATCTGCCGCCCGGCGCGCTGTTATCAGGGCGGAACCGATGCCATCCTTGTAAAGGCGGGATACAGCCGCGTCGCCAACCGCCACAAAACCATCCGCAAAGTAGTTCCTGGCGCTGGTCATCGGCACGCGCGGCCGGCAACTACAGACACGCTGGCAACCGGCTGGCAATGCGCTCCGTACCACGTCCGAAGCCAGAAAATCGCTCACGGACACTGACTTGCGCCCGGTGCTCATCACGGAAACATTGATGAATGGTCCTTTGGGCACCAGCGAACCGAATAGCACCGGCGAATCCGGGATAAGGAATGCGTGGGCAGCATTACCGATGCGCTCGCGGATTTCCTTGAAATCGCACATCAATTCCGCCATCGTAGCGAACGTAGTCCGGGGTGGCGTGTAACCAGTACCGGAGACACGAAACTCCTTACTGTTGACGCCGCATGCCAGCACGATGACATCGAAAGGTATTGACTCGCTGTCGATAACGATGGCAGGCGCCTTCTCCATATCAATCCCCGCGACTCTCCGGGATACCACCTCTGCGCCCGCTTTCCTGGCTTCCTGCAACAACCAGCCATCAAAACTTACGGGAGCACCGGCATCTGCCAGCAGAGGCCCGCCGCCACGATAGATGCTGAGGATATCGACGCCTTTTTCCGGATTACTGATACTTAAGGAAAGGTAGGGGCTATGTACGGCATAATGGTCTATCCGCGACCTGATGACCGTATCCGGCACTTTCAATCCCAGCTCAGCCAGATTCTTCGTCACCGTCATCGAAAGGACGCCGGCACAGCCTTTACAGCCAGGAGGTCCCGCATCCTCAAAACGCCGGTCCTGGTAAATTGTCACGGCGGGAAGGATGCCGGCACGGCGGGCGAAGAGTAGCAGGTAAAGCGCGAAGAAAGACCCGGCGGGACCGCCACCGATTACCGCCACGCGTGAACCATTGTGGAGTTTATTATTTATGTCCTGGTTCACAGTCTACCACCCTGACCGGCGATATTAACTCAAAAATCAATAGCGCCGCCTCTATCATCTCGTCTCCGGCGTTTGTGACAGCGAGGCGAAGAACGGTTTTCACCCAACGCGCTACTAATATAAAGGACCAGAAAAATAAGCTTACTATAATAGTAACAAAATACAACGATAAAAGCTTGCGCAGAAATCGTTATCGCCGGTGAGAGTTTTACCTGTTGAAAATGAAAGGTTTCTGGCAGACGTTCGTTGGTAGAGGACCTGAACTTGCCAGAAACCTGATGCGTTCCCGATTGGTTAGAAGACGCCGCCGTGCTCTCTCAGGAGAGTCAGGCGCAGAAACTGTTACTGTGTTATGCCTTCCGCCGTACCATAATTGCTCCGATACCCAGCGTCAGTAAGCCGACGAAGAGGAAAATAACGGCGGCGAAAGCCATGTAGCTGGCGAGGTATGAAGCGGGAAAGACAAAAGAAAACACGCCTATTGCCAGGCTGAAAATGGTGGTGATGATACCGATAAGCCGGAGTACTTCACCGAATGATGGATTCTCAGATACGATATGTCTCTGCATGTTACTCCATTCCTGCGGGGGTACGGTAGTGCGGAGATAAACCCCAGCTTCTTTACTTATTTGTAGGAAAAGAATAACACATTCAGCAGAGGGGTCATATACATAAAGTAGGGGAAACTACCTACTGGGAGTCAATGGTATTTTGAGGTACGACTACATAGGTCTATGTAGTCTACCATACACTGTGACTATGAATCGAGTGCAATAAAGCCTTTCTTTAGAGCGTACTTCGCCAGGTCGGAGCGGGTGGGGAATCCCAGCTTACTCATTACACTGGCACGGTAGGTACGCACCGTCGATGTACTCAAAGAAAGCCTGGCGGCGATTTCCTCGTTGCTGTTCCCTTCCACGGTCAACTTTAATATCTGCTCTTCACGGCGCGTCAGGCGCACCCCGGTGCTATTACCGAGCCGTGTCTGTGCTTGCCGGGCATAGTCCTGCAACAGGTCCCTGGTAACGGTCGGCGATACTGCAGTGCCCCGGGCAAAACCCCGTAGCGCCGCCAGGAAATCTGCGGGTGTGCCTGTCCTGACCATGTAGCCGGAAGACCCGGCGGGCGGCACCTCAAAGTAGTAATCACAACCGTCTGCCATATTCACCCCGAGAATCTTAATTTCGGGGTGGTGGACTTTAAGCTGGTGTACCAGCGCATGGCTGTTTTTATCTAACGTATCATTCAGGAGGACCACATCCGGCCTGGTCTGCCCGATGAGCGTCATCATCTCCGGTATACCGCTCGCTTCACCGGCAACCTCGATGTCCGGAACACCCTCCAGGAGAGCGCGCACGTTTTCCCGTAAAGACACATCGCCCTCGGTAATAAATACACGTACCCTATCCATTCAGCTCCTTAACCGGTGAGGCACTATTGGGGAATTAAAAGACCCAGCAGGGCACCCATTAGCGCCATCAGGACAACCACTCCGACAATCTGGGCGACCACCGAGCCGAGGAACAGGGATGGGATGCGGAATGTCCTGGGCTTTTCCAGCACGAACTCCAGGATGAGCACCACCACGGGAATTACCACCACCGCGATAACGATAATACCGATCATTCTTTATGCGCCTCCACAATCGGGAATACTTTGATGAAGATTGCGTAAAGGAGTACTGCCGCCGCCACAGTTCCGGCAATAATGGACCATTCTACCCAGGTAGGAGTGTAGCTACCGTTGGGGAAGGGCAGAAGCGGGCGCAGTAGGGAAGGGATAACGATGAAGAACCGCTTCAACCAGAAAGCGATAATCAGTACGCCGGCGTATATGGCAGTGCGGGTGGGGCTGAACAGCCTGGGGCGGAGAGTCTGCCCGACCAGCATCAGCACCGGAAAGACAAAACCGCCGATTATCATCGTCCAGTAAAGGGGTGCAAGCTCCCCGGTCATTAGCAGTTCGGAAACCGCCAGTTCCGGGTGGGGAGCGGCATAGTTGGCGGTCAATTGCTCGGCAAAAGTCAGGTACACGTAAAAGCCAGTAATAACCCCGAGTAGAATGCCCAGGCTTTTAAATGTTTCCGGTTTAATGTAGTCTTCCCAGTGGTAAATCTTACGCAACAATACAGCCACAACTATTACCGCCGCTAACGAAGAAGCCAGCGCGGCGGTGAGGAAATACGGACCCGCCATGGCGCTGAACCACCCTGCCTGGGCAGGTATCAACCCGAATATCCAGGGAATGACGCCGCCACTGAGCATCACGATGAGGATGACAATGGCGATGGAAAGCCAGAACGCCAGCCTATCTACTTTTTTATCTTCATCCGCCTTGTAGCCTATCAGGAGCAGATTGTAAAGCCGACCGCGTAAACCGAAGCGTTTGGCAAGACGCGCCAGGTCGCGGCGCATCGTGAGCCACAGGAAAGAAAGGGAAAGCACCAGGTAGAGCACGATAACGGTCACATCCCAGGTAAGCGGTGAAGTACCCACGCGCTCCGGCCAGAAGCGTATCATATTGAACGCGCGGTCGGGGCGCCCCATATCGATGATGATGCTGAGGCCAGCCATAGCAAGCGAAACGATGGTGAGTACCTCGCCCATGCGTGCGATGGGCTTGAATTTTTCCGCCTTAAGCAGGTGCACCGCCGCGGAAATAGCCATGCCGCCGTGCGCCATCGAGGCGAAAAAGACGAAATTTACGATGTATATGCCCCAGGCAGGACCCACCGGCGTGCGCATCGCCGTAATCCCCAGGCCTCCGGTCAGTTGCAGCACCCAGGCATAACCCGCCCAGAGAACGATGAGCAGTAAGGCGGCACAGAACGCCAGGTATGGTTTGCCGGCAGAGAGCAGGGGCTTCAGTAAACTCTCCTCGTGCTGGTCGATAGTCGTGCGACGAATCATTTGTTACCTCGTGTATTTCTTTCCCCGAACGATATAACGAATGTTCGGCTGGGTATTCAGTTCCTCGAGCAGGCGGAAGTTGGGGGTATCGGTGATGATTTTAGCAACCTCGCTTTCCGGGTCATTGATATTGCCGAAATGCCTCGCCCCCACCGGGCAGACTTCCACACAGCGGGGTAATTTGCCATCCCGGGTGCGGTGTACACAGAACGTGCATTTTTCCACCACGCCAACCGGGCGCACCGGCACCAGGGGGTTAACATTTACCTGGTCCACTTGAGGTTTAATCCAGTTGAAACGGCGAGCGCTATAAGGGCAAGCCACCACGCAAAAACGGCATCCCACGCACTTTTCATAGTCCATCAGCACGAAGCCATCCTCAGTTTTATAGGTGGCGCCGGTGGGACAAACTCTTACGCACGGTGCATTGTCACAGTGGTTGCATTGTACTGGCTGGTACCACATCCCCGGGAGAGGCGATTCGGTGTAAGACGTGGTGGAGCCAGTTTTGAGGTCTTCCCTGGAGGGGGTACCGGTCAGGTCCACCTCGTTCTTCATCTGGAACACCTCTATCCAGGGTGGGGAGATGGTATCCGGGATGTTGTTTTCCGTTTTGCAGGCATATACGCAACGCCGGCACCCGATACAGGCACCGGCATCGATTACCATTACGAACCGGGTACCTTCAGTTGGCTTCGTGCCGGAGCCATCGACCCGGTATTTGCGAGGTTCAGCCTTTTTCACTGTCAGCAGGGTGGTTGCGCCTGACGTTGGGGAACTTCTGGAGGGCGACGCCAGTGCCTGTCTCGTGAGTAAGACCGCGCCTGCCGCGCCGACGAGATAGGTTATGAACTGCCGACGGTCAATCTTCTTCACGCCGTTTCTCCCCGCCTGGCATATATGATGCCAGCGATGATAAGGACGATGACCGTAATGCCGATTATCATCATCCAGTCTGTGGGGAGGGGCGGCGCCGAATGCACCTGAGGCGTCGGTGGCTTGGTGATGTTCTGGAAGGCTATCTGCGGCTGGTGAGGGTTATGACAGGTAACGCATGAAACCGCCGCAACCGTGCCTGGAATCCCGTGTGTGCCTTCAAGCCAGGCATTGTATCTCGCCTGGTGGCACTGCCCGCATAATTGACTGGAATCTGACCTTTTGATAATTTCATCGTTGACCAGTCGGTGATTCTGCATGGTGGCATCGGTGCTATCGTGGCACACGTAGCACGCCCGGTCGCCCGTACCGAGCTTGTCATGGAAGTTCAGCTCTATTTTATGGCAGGACACGCAGTCCAGTGGCTGGCCCTCCGCTCCCTGTACCACACGCGGTTGGGAAAGCAACAACCAGAAGACGATGCCTAGCAGGGCGGCTCCGGCGATAACTGCCAGCCATACCAGGTGGTGCTTTTTCACTGGTCGAGCGTGTACTACTTCTCCGTTTATGTTAATTTTTTGCATCAGTACCTTCACGTTACCGGATTCAAACTTCCGGTGAGACTTTTGTACCTGTTAATCCTGGTTATTTCCCCTGGTTGCCGTCACCCGATTTCAAAGCAAGCCTGCCTGATAGAGCATTAACAATATCGATGGTGAGCGGGATGATGGTGCTGTTTCTTTCCCCGGAAATCTCGACCAGGGTCTGCAGATACCGTAATTGAAGTGTCACCGGGTTCACGGAGATAATATCGGCCGCTTCTGCCAGTGTCTTCGCCGCATCGCGTTCGCCCTGTGCGTGAATAATCTTAGCGCGTCTTTCGCGCTCGGATTCTGCCTGGCGCGCCATCGCCCTCTGCATTGCTTCCGGTAGCAGTACATCCTTCACTTCTACCAGGGTCGCGCGCACGCCCCAAGGTTCCTCTGTCTGCTCATCGATAATCTCCCGCAGTCTCAGGTTAATCTGGTCGCGGTGGGAGAGCAGCTCATCCAGTTCCGATTGCCCGAGCACGCTCCGTAGAGTTGTCAGTGCCAGCTGGATGGCGGCCTGGCGGTAGTTCTCGACGTTGATAATCGCTTTAACAGGGTCGATGACCATGTAGTACACCACGGCATCAACGCGCACGGTGACGTTGTCCTTGGTGATGACTTCCTGCGGATCCTATACGGTGGTGTTTACCCGCAGACTGAGCCTGATGATCTGGTCTACCAGGGGGATTTTCTGATTAAGCCCCGGATTTCTCGTGCTTATGAGGCGCCCGAACCGTAGCATCACCCCTCGTTCGTACTGTTTTACAACCCGGAAACCAAATCCGAACCACACTAACAAGACAACGACGATAATGGCGATGACCCAGGTATCCATTCTAAAAGTCCTCCTTGATTATATCATTCGGCTTCGACCGTTTATTCCGTATTCTATTAGCGCACATCGGGGTAGGTGTGAGACGTCAAATACACTGGGTATACCGGGCAAAGCTGGGTAAAAATAGAAAAGCGAAATATGAATTGCTATATATGTTCAAGGTAGATTATATAATATTTATGCCATTTATCCAATCAGTTCATTCCCTAGCATCTCCGGAGGACGTCTCTCAAAGTAATATTACTGTAATGTTGAGCCATCCGATACCCAAATTACTAATTAATGTATATTAAATAGCTCCGCATCTGCAATACTTTTTACAAATGATTTTAATCGTACTCACGCAGGCAACCGGGAGTGAGTCAAAAAGCGTAACGGCAAGCGGATTATCTTTTTTATGGCGGTATGTGGTGGTAAACGTCTTCTGGTACAACAGTGCTTATAGTAAGGTATAAACGATACGGTAATAATACGCATCAATAATTCGGGTTGTATTTCAGGAAAACGGCCGGATATGTTGTAATCGGATTATTGCTACCAGGCGCTTTTTCGTAGTACACTTCAAATAATTAGGGGGTGTGACATGAGCTATTTGCAACAGGTGGACACGGAGCTGAGCCGTATTCTGGAAATGGAGAAGAAGCGACAGCGGCAGACGATAAATTTAATAGCCTCGGAAAATTATACGAGTAAAGCTGTCCTGGAGGCGCATGGCTCGTTCTTAACGGATAAATACGCAGAAGGTTACCCGCGCCACCGGCATTACGGCGGTTGTGAAAACGTCGATGCCATCGAATCACTGGCGCTGGAAAGGGTGAAAAAACTGTTCAGAGCCGAGCACGCCAATGTCCAACCGCACGCCGGCGCGCAGGCGAATATGGCGGCTTATTTTGCCCTCCTCGATTACGGCGATACGGTGATGGGGATGCAGTTGGCGCACGGCGGTCATATGACCCACGGTGACAAGATTACTTTCTCAGGGAAATCTTTTCATTTCATACCCTATGGTGTAAACCGGGAGACCGGACGCATCGACTACGACGCGGTGGAGCGACTGGCGCTGGAGCACAAGCCAAAGTTGATTGTCGCCGGGGCGAGTGCCTATCCTCGTATTATCGATTTCGAGCGTTTCCGGGCAATCGCAGACAAGGTAAGAGCAAAGCTAATGGTGGATATGGCACATATTGCCGGACTGATTGCCGTTGGTTTACATCCCACCCCCGTACCATACGCAGATATTGTTACATCCACTACCCATAAAACTCTACGCGGTCCGCGGAGTGCCTTTATCCTCTGTAAGAAAGAGCTTGCCCACGAAATCGATTCGGCGGTATTTCCGGAAATGCAGGGAGGCCCGCTGGTCCATGCCATTGCCGCCAAAGCGGTGTGTTTCCACCAGGCTCTCCAGCCTTCGTTTTATGAATACCAGAAGGCAGTACTGGATAACGCCCTCGTGCTGGCTACCGAACTAAAGAGACTCGGTCTAAATTTACTCTCCGGCGGTACGGATAACCACCTTGTTCTGGTCGATTTGACCCCAATCGGGGTGACCGGCAAAGACGCCCAGGAAGCACTGGAGCGCGTGGGCATCGTGGTGAACCGGAACTCAATCCCGTTCGATACGCGTTCTACCTGGGTTACAAGCGGTATCAGGCTGGGAACGCCAGCGGTCACCACGCGGGGTTTCAGACAAGAAGAGATGAAGACTATCGCCGGGCTCGTGGTCAATATAATCACCCATCTGGATGATAAGGGAATCGAAGCACAGGCGCGGGAAGAGGTAAGTCACCTTTGCGGTAGGTTTCCAGTGCCGAGTATTGAATGACGAGCTATTAGCTTTCGGCTATCAGCAGTCAGCTTTCAGTCAAGTCATTATTTCTACTGGCAACAACTAATACTAACGCGTTAAATAATGATGAATCATTTGTCTTTGCGAGGAGCGGAGCGACCCCGTATCAAGTACGGGGCAGGCCCCGTATCAAGTCTTGTCCCGTACCGCGATACGGGAACGGGGCAGGCTCTTCGGGAATGTTGGGGGGACGGACTTTTCCAGAATCGATCATGCCGATTACATCGGCACCATCAAGTATGAAAAATCCACTCTTTTTTGTCATTCCCGCCTCCGAGCGGGAATCCAGACGTTTTCTAACCTTCTGGATACCAGCCTTCGCTGGTATGACATTTTTTTAGGCGGGGGGGCTCCGCTATTTTCGTAGCAATGACAAAGGACGATGTTTTCATGGTAATGACAATAGTAAACCGCCTCAACATTCACAGGATTTGAAACATAGCCGGTGTGCGTTCTATACTGCGTACAGGGCAGGCTAAATGATGACAGTATACGCTTCGAGGATATGATGATAGTCCCGATGAAAATAGTCAGCTATAAAGAGCTGGTGAGCTTAAACGAGAGTAGCATCCGCGCGAAACGAAGTCAGAATTTGAGACCGGAACAGCTTCCGCAAGATAAGGACCGTACATATATCATTAACTTTCACTTCGACCATGAATGGAACGGGCAAAAGGACGCGCGGCTTTCTGTTATCCTGGAGCCCGGCGTGCGTACCGCCTGGTTGGATATATCCACAGCCGAATATCAGGAAATGCGTGAGGTAATGCTTACGGAGCTCGAGTGGGAAGCCGCTGTCTGCGTAGGCATCCCCGCCTGGGTGAAATAACTATCCGGCTACCAGAGATAGCGACCGTAAAAATCGAAAATCCTCTGCCAGCCTTCGACCGCCGCGGCTTGCCGGTAGCTGGGCCGGTAGTCCGCAAAGAACCCGTGCCCCACGTCCCCTTCAAACCGTTTGAATTCATATGTCTTGCCGTACTTCTTTAATTCTTCTTCCAGACGGCTGACGTGCTGGGGCGATGGGTTCTGGTCCATCTCACCGAATAACCCCAGTAGCGGACAGCTCAGGCTGGCAATCATATCGATAACGGCTCTGGGCTGGTTAGGATTAAGCTCATCGGTGATAACGCGGCCGCCATAACAATCCACCGCGGCAGAAAGATTTTTAGTATTGCAGGCGAACAGTAACGTCTGTCTGCCGCCGGAGCAATACCCGATACAGCCGATTTTACCGTTACAGTCAGCCACCGAGCGCAAAGCATTGACCGCCCCTTCCAGGTCGCCGATGAGCCGGGCATCCGGTACACCGCCCTGCTGACGGACCCCCGCCACTATCTTCTCGAGTTCACCTGGTCCCTCGCGGTAATACAGGTCGGGGGCTAAGGCGATGTAACCGTGGGCAGCGAATTTGCGTGCTATCTCCTTGGTATGCTCCACCAGCCCGAAGACCTCGTGGATAACGATGACACCCGGGTGTAGACCGCCACCCAGCGGCCGCGCTATATATCCCCCGATTGTGGCTTCTTTGTCGCCCGCAAAAAGAACTGTCTCTGCCAGCATGCCTTCGTAGTCAGGAATCCGACGTGTGGTCATATCGCCCTCCTTAAAAATAGATGGGTATCGAGTGTCAAGTATCGGAAATCCGAAATTCGAATATCGAAATCCGAAACAAACTCAAATATCCAAGACCAGAGGACAAAAACGTTTAGAGCATTTGATATTTGAAATTCGGTATTATTTCGAACTTAGGAATTCGTGCTTCGGATTTCATTAAAACAAACCCTATTATTTTAGACGTTTCATATAGAAAGGGTTCCTAGTGTAGTGTCTCAATAACAGCTTTACAATTCTAAATACAGATGCCAGTTCTTACGCAGCGCCTCATCCCCTTGCCCCTTCTCCGCAGGAGGCTGTTAAAAATATGATAGTAATTAACTCCCATTCCTGTTCCCGTGATAATGTTCGGTAGTGACAAGCTGTTTTCTTCCATTTTTGCCTGCTAATCCTGTTCAGAT
>JAUYDN010000271.1 GCA_030691775.1 Dehalococcoidia bacterium | reverse complement strand
TAATACTAACGCAATAGATATTATGGCGTAATTTGTCTTTGCGAGAAGCGAAGCGACGCGGCAATCTATCGTTGATGGCGCTCCCTTTCTGAGGCAGAGATTGCTTCGCCTCCCGATTCATCCTGATGATATCGGGATGGTCTCGCAACGACAGGGCTTTTTAGGTCTGATGTATGATTTTTTAATGCGTTCGTATTAGTCTTCGGGGATAGCCGCCTCGGCGGGAATGGCATGAGGAATTACAGGCAGAAAGCCAACGGCTAAAACCAGCGCAACGAATAACAGGCGGCGGAGGACTTTCATTCCACTCACCTCATAATCGTAAGAGCCGTTAATGCAAAGACACTCCCCCGGTCTTGTGGCTGGGCACGTTGGGAATAAAAACCGGTGGGCTAAAGATGCGCGTGTAGCCTATGCGGCTTTGGTGCCTTTGATGGGCGCATTGCCGAACTGACCCAGCTGAACAGAGCCGGACAGGTCGTTCCCGGCAACCTTGACATCGAAGGTCAGGGTGAGTGTGCCGCCCATGGGGCTGGGGACAGTCATCGAAAATTTGGCGTTGTCACCTTCGACCGTGCCAGTGAAATTCTGGTCGCCGCGTGCTGATTTGTAAGTGCCGCTCAGCGCACCACCATCGGATTTCATAATAAGCGTGCCGGTCTGGGTACCCATCGGGGTTGTCATTGAGACATTGTAGGTTCCATCAACTGCCATGGTATGCCTCCTCAATTATTATTTTGTTCCCCATCCCACCCCGCAAACAACCGCCCTATAATAATTCATATACGCTTGAATGTCAAGAGGTATACGAGCAAACGTCTCCCTTAAAGCCTCGTGAAGTTGCATTACGTCACAATGGAATTGTATACTGGACACCGAACCTGCGTGGTGACTGAACAGCCGCGCAAGAAAAGAGGAGGGTATGAAAACAAAGACTAAAGAAGCGGTTATCATCGATGCATGCCGTTCACCAATCGGGAGGGCAGGTGACCGTGGCGTGTTCCGTTCCATCGGTTTCATCGACATGATGGCACCTGTCTTCAAGACAATTATCGAGCGCAATAAACTCGACCCGAAGTTGATTGACGATGTCTGTATCGGCTCGGCGGGTACGGTCGGTGGTGCCATGACACGTAATATCATTCTCACGCTCGGCTTGCCGCAATCCATCGCCGGCTGTGACACGGCTAGACAGTGCGCCTCTTCCTCCAATGCCGTTGCGAATGCGGCTCATTACATTATCAACGACGATGCGGATATCGTCATCGCCGGCGGCCTGGAAACGATGGACCGGCGCGGTCCCGTCCAGCCGTGGCAAATCGGGTCGCGTGGCGCACCCGGCGGAGGACCACGTCCGGCCGCTCCGGGAGCTCCTCCGGGTGCTGAGGAAGCCAGGTACCCGCCCGATTGGAAGTTCGCCGCCAAGCTCCTGCCGGTACTGCCACCTGAAATTCCACCCTGGATTTATGACATGGGAATGACGGCGGAAGAGCTATGCAGGCGCTATGGCATTACCCGCCAGGAATGCGATGCTTTCTCTCTTACCTCCCACCAGAAAGCGGTTGCCGCGCAGGACCAGGACATTTTCAAAGACGAGATTGTTCCCATCAAGCTCGAATATACCGACGGCACATCGGAAATCATCGGAAAAGACCAGTTGCCCCGCCGTGAGACCAGCCTGGAGAGACTTTCGACCTTGCCACCGGCTTACCGTCAGGATGGACTCATCACCGCCGGTAACTCCTGCCCGCGGAGCGATGGCGCCGGAGCCGTGCTGATGATGTCCAAAGAAAAGGCAAAAGAGCTTGGTTACAAGCCGATGATGACCTTCCGGCATGCAGTATCCATCGGCGTCGACCCCACGGTGATGGGCATCGGGCCCGTGCCTTCAACGAAAAAGCTCCTCGAGCGCACCGGGATGAAAATCCAGGACTTCGATATCTTCGAGGTCAACGAGGCATTTGCCTGCGTGGTACTTTACTGGATACGCGAGCTGGGTTGTGGCCCCAAAGAGATAGCAAAAGTGAATCCTTACGGCGGTGCGATTGCCATCGGGCACCCGCTGGGAATGACCGGTACCCGGCAGACGGCAGTTATCGCACGGTCTCTGAATCGCACCGGTGGCCGGTTTGGATTAGCGACGCTATGCGTGGGTGGCGGACAGGGTATGGCAACCATGTTCGAGAGGGAAGATTATAGTTAAAAAGTAACAATCCTCCATCCCGATATAATCGGGACCACGAAATATGAAAATCGGGGTTGTCATTCTGGAGTCCCGATGGAATCGGGACGAAGAAACTCAGGGAGGGGTAGGCGACCCCATGATTCAACTCCCCTCCTCCAGAATGACAATAAACGGTATTTTCGAGGTAATTGCCAACTGAAAAGTATCAATTCCCAGCCCCCGGTTTTTACGCTAATCCTTCTTGATTACAAGGGTATCCGCGATCATATCGTGCAGACCCTGTTTCTTTTGCGTAAAGGCTATCATCAGGAACCCTATCAAGAGAATTATTGCTGATATTATCTTGGCAAAGTACCTTCCGGTAGCCCTTTCGAAAGACACTCTCTTGCCGTCCAAATCAGTAACGATTATGCCGAGTGCCATCTTGCCCAGCGTTGCCTGATACTTCGAGCTCTCCAATAGCGCATAATACAACCAGTCGATTGCGACAAGGACAATGTATGCCGGGAACATCGCTAAGAAAGCCAAGTTCGCCAGGTCCGCACTGAGCATCCCGGGTAGTAAAAACGGAAGGAATATAAGACTGATTAGCCAGCCAACGACGTTGAGAATGATGCCGTCAATAATTACCGCGGCAAACCGGCGCCAGAATCCGGCATAGGTGACTGCGGCCGGCTGAGCCGCGCCAGGCGCTTGAGGTTGTTGGCCGGTTACCTTTAGACTGGCGCTACACTTTTGACAGAACTGGGCATTATCAGGGTTGGCTGTGCCACAACGTGGGCATTGCATGCGGCTCACCGCCATAAATATTTTTGTTTATCGGAATTACCCGCAAGAATACACTACCGCCACCCCGCATTTTGAAAAGACTTCTTCCTGGTTCGCCGCGAGCTTCTATTGCTTTCTGTTCTGCCCCATTATATCGCCTTATGCAAGCCATATTTCTCGAAACCGGGCTTTTTCATAATCCTTCAACATCACTGTTTACTGACAACTGTTAACTGAAAACTCATTACTGATAGCTCTCCGTCACACCCGTATATTCTTCCACTTACCGGAGCGGAACCGCCACCAGATAATGACTGCCCGTACCGTGTGGTCGAGGACCGCCCCCGCCCACGCCCCGACGATGCCGTAGTGGAAGCCGAAAACCAGCAACGCTCCACCCCCCACCCGCATCGTCCACATGCCGATGGTCGATAGCAAAAGCACCCACCTCGTGTCGCCAGCGCCACGCAGTCCGCCGGCGAGTGTCTGATTGATAGCCATCCCTGGCATCGCCACCGCCCACACCAGCAAACCGAGCGTGCCCAGCCTGATTACCTCCGGGTCATCGATGAATACGTCGAGCAGTCGTTGACCGAAGATAACCGTAAGCAATCCGATGGAAATCATCGCGATAAGACAGTAGCGTCGTGCCAG
>JAUYDN010000226.1 GCA_030691775.1 Dehalococcoidia bacterium | reverse complement strand
CACATTGCCCTGCCGCGCGGCGACGATGGTGCCATCATCCAGGCGGGCAAGTACTTCGACGTCTTCACCCACGGACTCTATTTTCGGAGCGCGGATAAAAACGCAGTTGTAGGGTTTTTCGCCAATAGTTTTTATGGGAATCGCCGCTTCGAAGCTATCGACCTGCCGTCCGAAGGCGTTCCGCGCCACTTTAATCTGCATCGCACCGACTGGCTCTACACCGCCGTTATTGGAAAGGCCGCTAGCGAGGACAATCATGCCGGCACACGTACCGAAGATGGGGAAACCGCTCTTTGCCAGACGCGCAATCTCTCCGGCGAGCCAGTAGTTCTTCATTAAAAGGGTAATGGAGGTGCTTTCGCCACCGGGTATTATCAAACCATCCAGCCCTTCGAGCTGTTCCGGCAGGCGTACCTCCACCGCCTCCACGCCCAGTTTTTTCAGGACCGCGATGTGTTCCGCAAAGGCGCCTTGCAGTGCAAGGACACCGATTTTCATACTACCAACCTCTGCCCGCCAGGAGTTCCCCTTCCGGAATCTGCTTGATATCCAGTCCTGGCATCGCCCCGCCCAGCCCCTTGGAGACCTCGGCGATTATCTTCGGGTCACGGTAATGTGTAACGGCTTTCACGATAGCTTTGGCGAAACCTTCCGGGTTGCTGGACTTGAAAATACCACTGCCGACAAAGACGCCATCCGCGCCCAACTGCATCATCAGCGCGGCATCAGCCGGAGTTGCCACGCCACCCGCGGCGAAGTTGACCACGGGGAGTTTGCCGGTCTTATGTACTTCCTGCACCAGTTCAAAGGGTGCCCCCAGCTCTTTGGCTTCCTTCATCAGTTCTTCATCCGGCATGTTTGCCAGCTTGCGCATCTCGTCCTGCACGGCGCGCATATGGCGCACAGCCTCAACTATGTCACCTGTACCTGCCTCGCCCTTGGTGCGTATCATTGCCGCGCCTTCCCCGATTCTCCTCAGGGCTTCTCCGAGGTTACGGCACCCGCAGACAAACGGCACCTTGAAATCGTGCTTCCAGACGTGGTGGGCTTCATCCGCCGGGGTCAAGACCTCTGACTCATCAATGTAATCAACGCCAAGGGCTTCCAGCACCTGTGCCTCCACGAAATGTCCGATACGGCACTTTGCCATCACCGGGATAGAGACCGCCTTGATAATGGCTTCGATGACGGTGGGGTCGGACATACGCGCCACGCCGCCGGCTTTACGGATATCCGCCGGCACTCTCTCCAGCGCCATGACACTGCACGCGCCGGCCGCCTCGGCGATTTTGGCGTGTTCCGGCGTGACGACATCCATAATGACGCCGCCCTTGAGCATCTGGGCAAGCCCTGCTTTAACTCTCCACGTCCCGGTTTCCATAGCGCCCTCCTGAGGTGGTTATTCATTATTGTCATTCTCGGGCTTGACCCGGGAATCCAATCACCACCCCTCCACCTGGATTCCAGCTCCCATATCACTGTACGGGACAGGCTTCACTGGAATGACAAGATACTGATGCCAAGCACCCCGACTTCACGGGGTTGTTTTGAATCTGAATTATATGGTAATTTTACTACGGTAGACTGTTATTAGCAACCTGAGGAGTGATTGACACAGCCCCTACCACTGTCTACACTGTGCTCAAGCGCTATTTTCTCCCGAACAATCAATGAAGCCGGAAAGGAAAGACTCCGTGAAAGCTTTAGATAGAAAAACTACCAGGAAAATTGAGGATTTAATTCACGCACTGTCGCTCGAAGAGAAGGTATCCATGCTCGCTGGAGTTGATTACTGGCATACCAGAGCTTTTGAACGATTAGGTATTCCGGCGATAAAGATGACGGACGGTCCGCACGGCACGCGTACCGTAGATGATTCGAACGTTACTTTACAGGGAACGTGTTACCCGACCGGCAGCGCTCTCGCCGCTACCTGGAACACCGAACTGGTGAACCGCATTGGGGCTGCCATAGGTGAAGAAGCAAAAGCAAACGGGTGTTCCATATTACTGGGTCCATGCGTCAACATTCAGCGGTCGCCTTTAGCCGGCAGAAACTTCGAAAGCTATTCAGAAGACGCTTATCTTTCATCGAGAATGGCAGTAGCGCATATTACCGGCGTCCAATCCCGGGAGGTTGCAGCGTGCGTGAAACACTATGCTCTCAACAACTCCGAATACCAGAGGTTCACCATGAGTTCGGAGGCATATGAACGGACCATTCGTGAAATTTACCTCCCATCGTTTGAAGCGGCAGTGAAAGAGGCGAAGAGCCTTGTTGTGATGAGTTCTTACAACCGTGTCAACGGTGAATATGCGTCTGCCAGCAGGATGCTATTAACAGACATACTCAAAGGGGAGTGGGGGTTTGAGGGGCCGGTTATTTCAGATTGGTACGGGACATATAGCACGGTACCGACGGCTAATGCCGGGCTTGATATCGAGATGCCCGGTCCAGCCCGATTTTTCGGAGACGATTTACTGGCGGCGGTCCGGGAAGGAAAAGTCTCCCTGGAAACGGTGAACGACAAGGTGCGCCGTCTGCTGAGACTCATGGCGAGGCTGGATATTTTGCGTGCGCCGAGGAAACCGCTGAAGACTTCCTCCAATACCCCGCGACACAGGGCATTAGCTCGCGAGGCAGCACGGGAAGCGATTGTCCTTCTTAAAAACGAAGGTGGCATTCTTCCGTTACATAAAAACCGTTTGAAGACAATTGCCATACTCGGACCGAATGCTGATAACGTGTGTATCGAAGGCGCCGGCAGTTCACGCGTCAAACCCTACTACGTAGCATCGCCTTTGCAGGCGATTCGGAAAAAATGCGGTAATGCAGTTAAAGTATTGCATGAACCGGGGTGTAGAATTAACCGCTTCACGTCAACTGTTCAGTCGTCTGACTTCCAGACGGGGCAATACGAGAATGGTTTTCACGGGGAATATTTCGCCAGCAATGACTTGAGCGGTAAATCTTTTGCCACCAGAATAGAAAAAGAGATGTCCTTCGCATTCATCGGTTCTTCCGGGAATCCGGAATCTCCGTCTGATATCAGCCGTGATACCAATTCTGCACGTTGGACTGCGAAATTTATCGCGCAAGAATCCGGCAGCTATTCTCTCGGCATATTGACCGATGGCTTAACACGATTATGTGTCAACGATAAATTGTTGAGCGATACATGGGCAGGTACACCGCGGGAAAGTGGTGTAGACCGTGCGGAAAAAACTGCCGTCCTTCCCATGGTCAAAGGGAACAAGTACGATATCAGGATAGAGTACCGTGCTCACCCCGCATCACGTTCCATCGTCCGCCGTTTTCGTTTTGGATGTGAACCACCAGCTCCTGCGGATATGATGGAGCGTGCCGTTAAAGCTGCTGCCGCTGCCGATGTAGCTATTGTGTTTGCGGGACTGAACGAAGAGTGGGAGGGAGAGGGTTTTGACCGGCAGGATATGGAATTGCCGATGCGTCAGAACGAACTCATTGAGAAGGTCGGGGAGGTCAATCCCAACACGGTGGTGGTGCTAAACTGCGGTTCGCCACTGGCAATTGTGCGCTGGCTGGACAAAGTCGCCGGGGTGGTAGAGATGTGGTTCGGAGGACAGGAATGCGGTAATGCCATCGCGGATGTGCTTTTTGGAACAGTTAATCCTTCGGGACGATTGCCGATGAGTTTTCCAAAGCGGCTGGAGGACAATCCTGCATACATCAACTATCCGGGTGAAAATGGGAAAGTGCTTTACGGTGAAGGGATTTTCGTGGGTTATCGTTATTATGACAAGAAAAAGATTGAACCTTTGTTCCCGTTTGGGTACGGATTGTCTTATGCTACCTTTGAATACGGCAAATTGAGGCTCAAGAAGAAAACGGGCGTGGCAGGAAACCGTGTCCTGGCGTCTGTCGATATTAAAAATACCAGCAAGAGAGCGGGAAGGGAAACCGTACAATTCTATGTCTCCGATGTAAAATCGAGTCTGGTCAGGCCGGTGCAGGAATTGAAAGCTTTCAGTAAGGTTTTATTAAGACCCGATGAAACGAAAACAGTGACTGTTACGCTGGACGAACGGAGTTTTTCATTCTACGACCCCGGCAAGAAAGACTGGATTATGGAGCCCGGCGAATTCCGGATTAGGGCAGGTAGTTCTTCCAGGGATATCCGCGCCACTGCTTCATTCCGAGTAGAATAAGTCGGCCTTCGTATTGTCCTTAACGTAGTGGAGTGTCTCAATAACAGCTTTACAATTCTGAATACTTGTACCTGGCCAAGTACAGGTAAAAGATGCCAGTTCTTACACAGCGCCTCATCCCCCTGCCCCTTCTCCGCAGGAGGCTGTTAAAAAATGAGGCTATTTTTGTTTGGGTTTATGATAATTGCTCTGCGGCTAATACCTTTGTCATTCCAGCCCCGTATCAGAGTACGGGGTAAACTCCGGCTGGAATCCAGTATCGAATGCCAATGAATTTTC